>JANORH010000324.1:0-19705 GCA_031415215.1 Alphaproteobacteria bacterium
GCTGGCGATGCCGCTGGAAAAGGTCCGCAAGGTGCTGAAGATCGCCAAGGAGCCGATCAGCCTCGAAACCCCCATCGGCGACGAGGAAGACAGCCACCTGGGCGACTTCATCGAGGACAAGAACGCCATCCTGCCCATCGACGCGGCTATCCAGTCGAACCTGCGAGAAACCACCACCCGCGTGCTGGCGTCCCTGACGCCGCGCGAGGAGCGCGTGCTGCGCATGCGCTTCGGCATCGGCATGAACACCGACCACACCCTGGAAGAAGTCGGCCAGCAGTTCAGCGTCACCCGCGAACGCATCCGCCAGATCGAGGCCAAGGCCCTGCGCAAACTGAAGCACCCGTCGCGGTCGCGTAAACTGCGGAGTTTCCTCGACAGTTAGGGCGCGGGGCCTCTAGAAACGCCGGATATCTATCCCGGAGTTTCCATGTCTCTTCGCAAGCTGTTGTCGGTTTCGGTTTCGCTGGCTGCGGTGGCGGCGTCGTCCCTGGCTATTGCTCAGGTGATGCCCGCTGACACCGCTTCGGCGGCCAATATCAAGGCGCATATCACATTTCTCGCCAGCGACCTGCTGCAGGGCCGCGATACCGGCTCGCCGGGATACGACATCGCCGCCAACTATGTGGCCGCCCAGTTCGCGCAGCTGGGCTTGAAGCCGGCAGGTGCAAACGGCACCTTCTTCCAGCCGGTGCCGCTGGTCGCCGTCAGGCCTCGCGACGAGGGCCGCTATATACTGAGGGCGAAGGACGGCACCGAAGTCACGCTGACCTTCGGCGATGACTACATGGTCGCCCGCCCCTTCGGACCCGAGACGCACAAGCTATCGGCACCGCTGGTGTTTGTGGGTTTCGGGGTCGTCGCCCCGGAGAAGAAGCGCGACGACTTCAAGGGCCTAAACGTCAAAGGCAAGATCGTCGTCGTGCTGAGCGGTGCCCCGTCCGGCTACCAGACCGAAGAACGCGCCTATTACGCCAACGGCCGCACCAAGCGCGAACAGGCGGCAAAACGCGGTGCGGTCGGCATGATCTCGCTGTATCTGCCCGGCGACGAAAAGCGCCGTCCGTTCGCCGAGAGCAAGCCCTCTTGGCAGTCCTGGGCCATGAACTGGCGTAAACCCGACGGAACGCCCAACGACACCGCGCCGGACACCCCGTCGCTGGGCTTACTCAGCCTGCAAGGTGCCGAGAAACTGTTCGCCGGAGCCAAGGTCCCGTTTGCCAGCATCGCTGAGGCGGCTGAAAAGCCTAAGGGCGAGACCCCTCGCTTTGCACTGGGCAAGTCACTGGACGTGACGCTTCACACCGAGACCAAGCTGATCGAAAGTGCCAATGTGGCCGGCTTGATCGAGGGGTCCGACCCTGCGCTCAAGAGCGAGGTCGTTGTGCTATCGGCCCATCTGGACCACATCGGCATCTCCCCGCCTCTCAATGGCGACAGCATAAACAACGGTGCGCTGGACAACGCCGCCGGGATCGCCACCACCCTTGAGGTCGCTCGCGCCTTCAGGGAAAGCGGCAAGGCCCCGCGCCGGACGGTTATGTTCCTGGCAGTGACGGGTGAGGAAAAGGGCCTGCTGGGGTCCGAATACTTCGCCCACAATCCCACTGTGCCCGCGGCGTCGCTGGCGGCCAATGTCAATCTGGATATGCCGGTTCTGACCTACGCGTTTACGGATGTCGTTGCGTTCGGCGCGGACCGATCAACTCTCGGTGCGGCGGTCGCGCGCGCTGCGGCCAGAACCGGGATTGTCCTCTCACCTGACCCCATGCCGGAAGAGGGCCTGTTTACTCGTTCGGATCACTTCCGGTTTGTTGAGGCGGGTATACCGTCTACCTTCCTGCTGACCGGGTTCCAGAACGGCGGCGAGGCCGGCTTCCGTGGATTCCTGGCCCGGTGCTACCACAAGCCTTGCGACGATCTGGCTCTTCCGATCGATTATGTCGCCGGTGCCCGCTTCGCCGCGATCAACTACGATATCGCCCGCGAAATCGCCGACGGCGACGCCCGCCCCGTCTGGAAGAAGGGCGACTTCTTCGGCGGTAAATTCGCGCGGCCTGCCCTGATCGCGACGGAGTAGCACTCAGCGCCAGCCATAGTTGAAGCTGATGGATACTCTGGCGGTCTTTGCCCGGTTGGCCGGCACCTCGTGGCGGAGCCAGCTTTCCCACAGATAGAACGTCCCCGCCTCTGGCTGCAGATACAAGAAACTCCGAGCATCTTCCGGCGCGTCGGTGCGACGTGGCGGCGCGGCCATCATCAGCGGCAGGCGCGGGTCTTCCAGTTTCAGCGCGCTTGCCCCGGGCGGGGTGGCCACATAGTAGGTCCCCGACAGCACACTGTGCGGGTGCACATGGCCGGAGTGCGCCGCGCCCGGCTTGAGGATGTTGACCCACAGACTGTCCATGCGCAGCTTCCCGCCGCCCAGATCAAACGCCAGCGCTTCGGCGAACAGTCTGGTGTGGCGATCCAGCTTGCGTTTCAATTCGTCGAACACGCTCATCCGGCGCGGCAAGTCGTTGAGCGAAGCATAGGATGTATAGCCTCCGTAGCCATGCTCGCGGCACCAGCCACGGCCGGCCAGGTCCTCCTCGGCAAGCGATTGGCAAGCCGCTAAAATCTCGCCATTGAAATTTTCGAAGCCCCGGTTTGTAATAAGGCTGGAACTGTAGATTGGCGTGGCGAAGAGCTGGCGCACTGTCATGGTGAGCGGCTTAACGGCAGCCTGCCCGGAATTCAAATGAAGAGCCAACTGGCGCGACGCAGAAACGTTGGTTAGG
Organism: Alphaproteobacteria bacterium; assembly: GCA_031415215.1. GTDB lineage: Bacteria > Pseudomonadota > Alphaproteobacteria > Caulobacterales > Caulobacteraceae > Phenylobacterium. The sequence continues at coordinate 2,781 of JANORH010000324.1, forward strand.
TTGGGGCCAAATCGGCGCAGTTACGTTCAGACTGACGCCTTGGGGGAATGGAAATCATGATCAGGATCGTGGCGGCGCTGGCGGTAGTCGGCCTTGTGATGGCCGGGCCGGTGCAGGCGCAGACCAAGGCCAAGTCGGCGGCGGCGGCCTACAAGGCTCCGCGTGGACCTGACGGCAAGCATCCGGACCTGAACGGCGTCTGGCAGGCGATGAACTCTGCCGGCTGGGACATTGAGCCCCATGCCGCCCGCGCGGCGCTGCAGCTGCGCCCGGGGCCGTTCGTGCCGGTACCGGCCAAGGCCGTGGTGGCGCTGGGCGCGGTCGGCGCCGTGCCGGCAGGGCTCGGCATCGTTGAAGGCGGCGAGATCCCATACACGGCCGATGCCAGGAAGACCCGCGACGCCAACCGCGCTGACTATCTGAACCTCGACCCGGAGGTAAAATGCTACCTGCCGGGCGTCCCGCGCGCCAACTACATGCATCTGCCCTTCCAGATCTTCCAGTCTGAGAAGTCGATGATCATCGCCTACGAGTACGCCGGTGCCGTGCGCAACGTGCTGTTCACCGATCCCGGCCCTGCCCCCGTCGACAGCTGGATGGGCCAGTCGGTCGCCAAGTGGGAGGGTGACACGCTGGTGGTTACGGTCAGCGGTATGAACGACCGCACCTGGTTCGATCGGGCCGGCAACCACCACTCCGACCAGATGGCGGTGGTCGAGCGCTGGACTCCGACCGGCCCCGGCGTCGTTCGCTATGACGCGACCATCACCGACGCCAACACCTTCACCCGCCCGTGGAAGCTGAGCGTCAACCTCTACAAGCGGGTCGGCGACGATGCGCGACTCAACCAGTTCAAGTGCGTCGAGTTCGTCGAGGAACTGATGTACGGTGATCTGCGCAAAGAACCGCTGAAATAGGTTTTGACCGGACGTTCATCGCCCGCTCATGAAGACTAGACGAAACAGCACCCGGCCTTGGAGGCGCTAACATGAACAAGAAGAACCTGATTGTTGCGGGAATCGCAGGCGCGGCCCTCGCCGTAGCCGCTGCTGGTGGGGCTGCCTGGGCGCACCACGCCTTTGCCGCCGAATTTGACGGCAAGTCCCCGGTGCTGCTGCGCGGCAAGGTGACGCGCGTGGAGTGGATCAACCCCCACGCCTGGGTTCACATCGCCGCCGTCGGTGCCAACGGTACCACCACCGCCTGGATGGTTGAGGGCGGTACGCCCAACACCCTGCTGCGCTCGGGCATTGACCGGAACTCGCTGAAGCCCGGCACCGAGATCATTGTCCGGGGCTATCAGTCGAAGGACAAACTCTGCCGTCCGGCCTGCAAGGCCAACGGGCGCGACGTGACCTTCCCGGATGGCAAGAAGCTGTTCATGGGCTCGTCCGGCACCGGCGCGCCGGTCGATGGGTCGGACGCTTCCGAAAAGAAATAGCCCTCAACAGAGGAACCGATACGTAAAGGGGAGCCGCGAGGCTCCCCTTTTTCGTGGACGGATGTGTCGCTGTCTCAACGTGACTGGATGGCCAGCAGCGAATCCCACATGTCCTGAGCGTATCGGATCACCGACAGATTGGCCGAGAAGGACTGTTTGGCCTGAATGACCTCGACGAACTCGGTGGCGAGATCGACGCTGGTATCACCCGGAGCGCCCGCGATCCGGGACGCTGCGGTCTCAAAGCGGTTCGAGGCGGCCATCAGGCCGTAACGGGCGGTGGCAATCGGGTCCATAGCGACAAGCCTGCGCCAAAGGCCGTTAAATCCTCCCTCAAAGACATGGTGAAGCGTCCGTTACCGGCAGGAGCCAAGAGGAGGTTTTTGCAGTATGTTTCACCGGAACTGAGGAGCCCTGCGATGATGCGACTTTTAACCCTGGCGCTGGTCCTGACCGCGCTGGCAGCAGCGCCAACATGGGCTGCGCTCACAGCGCCGGGCGACCGGACCATCCAATGCATCTCGTCGGGCGGCCAGCTGATTCCGAAATCCTGCGACGTTGCAGACGGCAAGTTGCCCGGTCGCGAGCGCATCTGCACCTGCCCCCTGGGCGGCGTCCGCGTCGAGGTCGCCATCTGTGCCAAAGGCCAGCAGCCGCCCGGCGAAAGCAAGGCCCTCAACGTCGCCCGCCGCACCGGTGGACGCGACGGCTCGCTGGTCGGGGACACGGTGAACGGCAAGCCAGTCTGCGCAACGGTGGGCGATCAGCGGTAGGATTGCCGAGCGGCGGGACATCAACCCCTACCCAGCGACCGGGCTCGACATAGTCCAGCGCCGCACACGCCTCGCCTTAGTGAACGATGATGCATCACAATGCGCGGTGATGCACCTTACTGCATGGGCGCGCCGCCTCTACTCAGCCTCAAGCTCAATTGAGACAGAGGATATCCATGAAATTTGCACTTATCGGGGCCATCGCGGCCCTGGCGCTCAGCGCTATCGGCTCGACCGCGCAGGCGGCACCCGTCATTTTCAGCTGGACCGGCACTTGGCAAGGTACCTTCAACGGTGCCGCTTTCACCGACACACCATTCACCTTCCTGGGCGTCGGTGACACCAACAACATTGACACCACAATATACCCCGATGCCGAGGTTATCGCACTCGACTCCGTGTCGGTCTTCCTGCAGGGCTTCGGCTCCTTCACCCTGCTGAACCCCACCCAGATCGCATACGGCGTGACAAACGGTTCGATGTACTTCCATCAGTTTTCGCCAATGCAGAGGCAAGTTGTGGACGTGGCCGGCCCGGCGGGCCTCAGCCTGGGCGCGAGCATAGCGCCTTTCACCGACACCTTTGAACAGATCACCGGCGACGCCATTCCGACCTCCGGCGGCATCCTGCAGTTCCAACTCACTGTAGGCGACTCGCCCGTCACCTTTTCCAGCCAAGTCTACCCGGATCGGACCGGTGGTGTGCCTGAGCCGGCAAGCTGGGCTCTGATGCTGACCGGCTTCGGAGGCATGGGCGCGCTACTTCGCCGCCGCCGTGCCCACTTGGCCGCCGTCACAGCCTGATCTCGTCGTCCCCTCCTCGGCGAGGAGGGGATCTGCGGCCGCGGACAACTCCCCGCCGCCGGCTCAGCGCTGGCTGTTGAGGTCTCCATCGAACGCAGCGCCCCGAGAGAGTGACCGTGACAGCGCCATCTGCAAGAGCAGAGCGCCACCTAACGCCATCTGGATCGGGCCGAAGTCCCCGGTCAGGTGTTCGCGCATGTGGTCGGAAATCTCTCCCTGCGGGGCCAGCGGATTGCCGGCCGCCAGCGCCTCGAACCGGGCGTCATCGGCTGTCCTGTCGCCGCTGAGGTCGCCGACGCGTTCAAAGATCATGGCGCTGGCCGTCGGTGTACGCCCGCCGTCCAGCGCCGAACCCAGGGTCAATCCATCGATCACCTCGGCACGCGCCGTGGCGACGCCATTGAAGATGCCAAACAGCAAAGCGCCGCTGGTCACATCAGCCGCGATGCAGAAGAGTTGGTTGTGAACCGGCAGCATCCATCCTTCGACCATGTGGCCGCCGGTCCCCATCCGCAGACTGAGGAGGCCGGTGTCGTCCAGCCGGATCATGCCGTGATCGTGCAGGAACCGGCCGGGCTGAAGTACAAAGGGTCGCGTTGACCTGAAAAACCCCTGATAAGCGGCACCACGCAGCGCGGTGGTGGCGCGGATCTGGTCAAGGATCGCCAGAGGCAATCCTTGGGTCGCCGGGGTCGGGACCGCCGTCGGAACAGCGCCCGCATCGGCCCCGATCAGTTCCGCAAGCTCCGCCAGGTTTCGCTCCCAACTGAGGCTGGTGAAACCGGGAGCCCGGCGCGCAACCTGCCCCGTCAGCAGCATAAGATTGTGCTCCGACGGGACCACCACGCCAGTCACCCATCGCCCGACGATAGACTTGTCGACACCCATGTCAGCGGCGAGCCGTCCGCGACTCATCGAGAAAGCCTTGAGGATAAAGCTGAGTTTGGCGGAAAAGGGCTCTGACATCTGTCGCCTACGTAAGGCCTAGAGATGAAGGCCCTAGGTAACGCCAGCGTCATCCGCCATATCTTGCCCTCCCGCAAGGCGGCGATCGCTTTGGAGCGATCGCCGGTGTGCAGGTACGGTGCCGAGCCTAGGCGAAGGCGGCTGCGCGACGCCGACGCAGCATCGCCCCCAGCCCACCGAGGCCCAACAGCATCATCGCCCAGGTCGCCGGCTCGGGTACCGCGCCGCCGCGGGGTGGGACATCCACCACCGGAGGCGCATAACCATAGGCCAAGGTATCGAGCGTCGGATAGCGCCCAAACGGCTCATCCCGATTGTTCAGCAAGGCCTTGATCGTGAAGTTGCTGAAGGGCGTGTCCGTGGTCAGACCGAAGAACTTCGACGTCGCGCCCGAGACGACGCTCGATGAGACGCCGCCAATATCGAAGGTGAACGTGGTCGGGCGACCAGTCAGGTCCATGAAGTCGAACCCGACAGCAATCACGGGGTCCAGGAAGCTGACCGTCAGGAGCGCGCTCTCCCAGCGCAGATAGTCGCTGCCGTACTCGTCACCCGCCAGAAAGAACCCCGTCGCGCCGCCGCGCACAATGGTGATTTCAGCGTCTGCCCCTGCGAAAATGACGCCGTTGCTGCCACCGGTGTCGCCGAAATAGATGCCGTCGAACCCAGGCAAGACTGCCCCGTCGAAGGTCGCCGTACTCGAGATCGTCGCGTTGGCGTTGAACGTTGCACGTTCGGTGTAGGTCGTGGTGGCCGCGAAGGCCGGGGCGGCGATGGCCACAGTGCAAAGCCCTACGGTAGCAAGTGTTCCAAGGTTCATCAGATAACTCCAAACGCCCACACGTCCGGGCCGCCATTCGCGCCGGGACGGGACCGCACATTGCGGTGGGCAGTTACCTAGAGTGGACCCCCGGATGCGGGCAGATGCAGCGAGATGCACTGCGGTGCAGCGCCGCGCACGCCTTCAGGCTCGCTCAGAAGACAGCACTGTTGGCCAGCGGTTTCAGTCGTTAGACCAGCGGCCCATGCTCGATCTTCGGCAACACGTGGCGCGCGAACAGGTCCGCCTCCGCTGCATGAGGATAGCCGGACAGAATGAACGCCTCTATGCCCATGCTGCGATAGTCGTTCAGTTTGGCCAGCACCTGATCGGGATCACCAACGATGGCGGCCCCGCAGCCGGAACGAGCCCTGCCGACGCCCGTCCAGAGATTAGCCTCGGCATAGCCGTCATCGGCGGCGGTTTCGCGGAGCGCCGTCTGGGCCTGGACGCCGGCCGAGGTGGAATCCAGCGACTTGGCGCGGATCGCGTCACCCGTGGCGGCGTCCAGTTTGGACAGCAGGCGATCAGCGGCGGTGCGGGCTTCGGCCTCGGTGTCGCGCACGATCATGTGAGCGCGGTAGCCGAACTTCAGTGTCCGGCCATGCTTCGTCGCGCGGGCCGTCATGTCGGCGATGATGTCGACAATGGTTTCCTTCTTGTCCGGCCACATCAGGAACACATCACAGCCCTTGGCGGCGGCCTCGCGAGCGTCTTCCGACAGGCCGCCGAAATAGAGCAATGGCGCCTTGCCCGACAGGGTGGTGACGCGGGGCGGATCCAGCTTCAGCTTCCAGAACTCGCCGTCGTGATCCAGCGGCTGGCCGTTCAGCATCGTCTTCAGGATGCTCATCGCCTCGACGGTGCGCGCGTAACGCGGAGCCGAGGCCAGCTTCTCGCCCGGCATGTCGGAGGAGATGATGTTGACGGTCAGTCGCCCGCCCAGCAGGCGGTCGATGGTGGCGATCTGGCGGGCCAATTGGGGCGGCCACATCTCGCCGATGCGCACGGCCATCAACAGGCGCATCCGCTTCAACAAAGGCGCGATGGCGGCGGCGAAGGCTGTGGTATCGATTCCCAGTTCATAGCCGGAGGGCAGCAGGATGTTGTCGAACCCGCCGGCCTCGGCCTGCAGCACGATGTCGCGACAATGCTCCCAGCTGGACTTCAGCATCGGGTCCGGTACGCCCAGGAACTCATAGTCATCGTCGCAGAGCGCCGAGAACCAGCTGATTTCGCAGGGCGGGCGGGCAGAGGTGGTCATGGCAGGTTTTCTCCCATCGAGGCGACGAGGACCGCGTACCATTCGGCTCGGGTCCAGTCGGGTATGAACGCGTCCGGAATCTCGGCGATGCGGGCCGGGGTCTGGGTGCCGACGATGGGGATGGGCTGAGCCGGGTGGGCCATAATCCAGCTGTAGGCGGCGGCGGCGCGGCTGACACCGGCCTCTGCGGCCTTGGCGTCCAGTGCCGCCGCGACATCGCGGGCGCGGTCGTCCTTGGGATCGCCCAAGCGTCCCTGACCCAACGGCGACCAGGCCAGCACCGTCATGCCGCGCGCCATCGCCTGATCCAACACGCCGTTGGCAAGCGGCGCGATGGCCAGGGCCGAGAACTCCGGCTGGCACGACACCACCGGCAGAGCGCTGTGCGCGGCCAGCGCCTCAACCTGCGACGGCGTAAAGTTCGAGACCCCGATTGCGCCGATCTTGCCGGCCTTGTGCGCCGTCTCAAGTGCGCGAGCCACCTCGGCCGGGTGGGTCAGCATGTCGGGGCGGTGGATTTGCCACAACGCCACATGATCCACGCCCATGCGCGTAAGCGAGGCGTCGATGGCGGAGGCCAGGTATCCCAGGCTTGAGTCATAGGGCACGCCCATGCTGATGCCGCCCTTGGTCGCGATCACCATGCGTTGGGCCAGGGCAGGATGGGCGGCCAGCACGCGACCCAACAGCAACTCAGCAGCGCCGAAAGGCTCGTTGTTGTCCGGACCATAGATGTCGGCAGTGTCGAACAGGGTCACACCGGCGTCCAGGGCGGCCTGCACGCGCGCTGTGGCGGCACCCACGTCGTCACCGGCAAAACGCCACATGCCCCAGGCGACGGTCGAGACGGTCGGGCCACCCTCATACAATGGCCGGGTAGCGGCGGGTTTCGGCAGGGTGCTGGATGTCATACCTGATGTGGTCCTCGAGACGTTTTCAAGCATGGCCGACTGGTTTGCCGACCGCCTGAGCGTCGTATGATAGCGTTGTCATATTGATAGACTTGCGCTCGTGGCATTGGCAAGATGGCCCATGGAGAAACCCGGTGGATGACAGCCGACGTCAGGACTTGCGCGGGCCTGCTGTCGAGGCTCGCAACACCAGCTCGTGCGGCAGGCGGCGGTGGACCACCTCGTCGGCAGCGTCGAACAACAGGCCCGCCGCCGCATAGGCCAGGTCACGCGTCGGTTGGCGCACTGTGGTCAGCGGCGGCCACAACTGGCTGGCCAGGGCTGTGTCATCGAACCCCACGACGGAAAGGTCACGCGGCACCGACATGCCACGACGGTGGGCGACGGTCAGAACGCCCGCTGCCATATCGTCATTGCTGGCAAAGATCGCGGTGGGCGGTTGGCTCAGATCCAGCAGGACATCGCCTGCCGCCTCGCCAGAACTGAAATCGAAGGCACCGGGGCGCACATACTTGGGCTCAAACGCGAGTCCCGCCTTGTCCAGCGCGCGGCGGTAGCCGAACAAGCGCTGGTCGCTGGCCGTGTGATTGGCGTGTCCGACGACAAAGCCGATACGCCGATGGCCCAGTGCAATCAGGTGACTGGTCATGTCATCGGCGGCCTGGACGTCGTCCATCGAAACCGATGAGCTGCGATCATAGTCGGTGCCCGGCGATATGCGCACATAAGGGATGCCGCGTTGTTCCAGCTCCTCCAGGGCACCCGGCGCGTCGGTCACCGGCGAGGACAGGATCACGCCGTCTACCTGAGTCTGATCGATCAACCCGCCGATCTCTCGCGCCAGATTGGGCGAGGCCGCGTCCGACGGCTGGGCCAACAGCCGTACGCCCTCCTCGATGCAGCGAGCCCAGACGCCGGTCTGGATCTGGTGGATGTAGTGAGGGCTGTGGTTGTCGTAGATCAGGGCGATCTGGTAGCTGCGCTTTCCCGCCAGGATGCGAGCCGCGACGCTGGGCCGGAAATTCAACTCTGCGACCGCGCGCTCGACCCGCAACCGGGTCTTTTCGGACACATAGCGTTCCTTGTTGAGCACGCGCGAGACGGTCTTCATGGAGACGCCAGCGATGGCCGACACGTCCTTGATGGTCGAGGCCATGCTCACCCGCCTTTTAAAAAAACCGCGCAGTCGTAACGATCCTAGAGCCTTTCCGACCCCGATGGAATTCGTCGCGGCTAGAGGCCTAAAGGTCGGGTGTGTCCCGCGCCGCATTGCGCATGGCACGGCGACCACCGCCGGCCATCAGCTCCTGGCCGTCCAATCCACCGTTCCGGTCCTTGTCCAGGTCAGCGAAGCGGGCCTGATACATCTTGCCGATGGGTCCCTTCAGTTCAGAAGCCTGCACCAGTCCGTCGATGTTGTCGTCCAGCGAGCCCAGTATCGACGATGCGTACAGCTTTTCCTGCAGGTCGTTTCGCACCCGCTCCACCGTCTCGTCAGCCCAGCGATAGTTGAGGCGAAAGTACATCATTTCGTCGGGAGTCTGCTCGCCCCAGGTGACGTTGCGTTTCGGATCCGGATTGGCAGGATTGTGCACCGAATTGTCATAGACCCAGGTGGCAATCAGCTTGGTACCGGCCTTCACAAGGATCGGCTCGACGGGGTCATAGTCGCGCTGCCAGTTGAAGTCGTACTTGGGCAGCGACAGCAGCATCTTTTCGCGACCGTCGGGCATGCGCGCCTTCAGTTCGACGTGAAAGCCGCGATAGTGGGCATGCGGATAGAGCGTGTAGAGGTAGGCGTCTGCCGGGAAGGTCATGTAGGCGACCTCTCTGTGACGCGCCTCGCCGGCGGGGATGAACAGGGCGAAGTCGCCGATCACCACCGAGCGCTTGATGTATTTTGGCGGGGCCTTCAGGACGTAGAAGCCGACCTGGGTCTTGTCCGTCGTTTCGGCCCCCATGGTCGTATAGTGCATCTGGAAGTTCAACTTGCCGCCGCCTGGCACCGGGGCCCCGGAATTGTCTCCCATCATCTGGGGCTGGGCTCCGGGCGTGTAGGATCCAACAGACCCGCCCGGGATGTTGGGACGTGGCCTTGACGGATCCGGCACGTGATTGGAGATCACATGGTGCAGCACGCGCCGGTCGCCCGGCCGCATGGCGATGGCTTTGAGCCATGTGTTCTCAGGGAACGGATTATCCACACGCATGAACTGGTACTGCACCAGGCCGCTGGCCGGCACCTTGAAGGCTGGCAGGTCGACGACCACGTCGGGTTTGCCGAGATTTTCGGGCCACTCGGCTGCGACGCGCGTGGCGTTGACCTTCAAAGGATCCGGTCCCTCGCCGCGCAGGGCACCGGCTTCCACCCAATGGACAATGGTTTTGGTCTCGGCCGCCGTCAGGCCCTGATCGTTCTTGAAGGCACCGATGTGCGGGTCCGCGAAATAGGGGGGCATGCGACGGGTGCGGATGGTCTCGCGGATCATCGGCGAGAAGCCCTTGACGATCTCGTAGCTGTCCATCGCAAAGGGACCGATGCCACCCGCCAGATGGCAGCTGACGCACTTGGCCTGCAGGATCGGTGCGACCTCCTTGACGTAGGAAATCCTGGCGACGGCGGCGGACCGCGCCTGTTCTGGAAAGCTAAGCGTGCGGCCTTCGGTCAGCTCGACCCGGACCTGGGCCACCGGCTTGCCGGACAGCAGAGCATCCAGCGCGACCGCCGTCTTTGGCACGGGGCCACGATAGGCGACATTCCAGGTCCTGGGGTCGATCACGAAGACCTCTGCTTCCCGCTTGACGCCCAGTTGCTCACCGACCAACTGCTGCTCGTCCATCAAGATCGGAAGGTTGAGGCCTTCCTGGGTTGCCGCCACCGCCGCCTCGTCGCGCGTGTCGGCGAGACTGGAATCCAGCAGAAAGAAAAGCACACCCCGACCCTGATAGTCCGCCGCGACCTTCTGAAGCTCAGCCGACCGCACACGCGACACGGCCGAGCCGTTCTCGCGGGTCATCAGCACGATCGCCGGGGCATATCCGTAGTAATAGAGCTGGTGAGCCAGCCGGGTATGATCCGTCAGCTGGAAATCATCGACACGCTGCACAGGCACGTCGGCGGCACGCAGGGTTCCGCCTGCGCCAAGGCCCAACGCGAGTACACCGGCCAGCGTCACCGCCGCCAAAGCGAATATCGGCTTCATGCTCACTCTCCCCAATGAACAGTCATCACGCTATCAGCTTTGTGGTCCATCAGTGTTGCAGATCGGACGCGCATTGGGTCAAGCTATCGACACCGGGCGATCAACAGCCAGGACTTTGGGGACGACATGACCGGGATCACACGCCGCGCCTTTGGCGCGCTCGGCTTCGCTGGCGTCGCCGCCCAGGCCTATGCCAAGGCACCGGCTGTCAAATCGGCCTGGCCCGACGCTACCGAGACGGCCGCCATGATCCGGGGCGGCAAGATGTCGGCGCTTGAGGCGGCCCGGACCGCGGTGGATCGCGCCGTGGCGTTGCAGCCCCGCCTGAACTTACTTGTGACCTCCGACTTCGACCGGGCACTGGAGCGCGGCGAGCTCGCGGGCATGACCGGCCCGTTCGCGGGTGTGCCGTTCCTGATCAAGGATCTGGATGACTACAAGGGCCTGCCCACCCGATCCGGTTCGCGGTCCATGTTGCGGATGCCGCCGGCCACTCGCCAGGCACCACTGATCGACGCGTACGACAAGGCGGGCGTCAATGTAATCGGCAAGTCCACCACGCCTGAGTTCGGTTTCCTGCCCACCACCGAGCCCACAGGTTTCGGGCCAACGCGGAACCCATGGGACCCAACCCGTTCCTCCGGGGGTTCGTCCGGCGGGGCGGCGGCGGCCGTGGCGGCCGGGGTCGTCCCCTTTGCCCATGCCAGCGACGGCGGCGGCTCGATCCGCATTCCAGCCTCCTGTTGCGGTCTGTTCGGTCTGAAGCCCTCGCGAGGCCGCATGGCGGGCACGCGTCAGGAGACCCATGTCACGGACATCGGTGTCCAGCACGTGTTGACCCGCAGCATCCGCGACTCGGCGGCGATGTTCGCCTTGTCCGAGGACGTCGGGCCCGGCAGCCAACTTCCGCCGGTCGGCCTGATCACCACGCCATTGAAACGACGTCTGCGGGTCGGCCTGCTGATCAACGGCGGCGCCGGAAAATCACCCTCGCCGGAGGTGCGCGCCGCCACCGAGAGTGCGGTCAACCTGATGGAGAGTCTGGGTCATCGGATGGTTCCGACCAAATGGGCGGCCCCGGAAACCTTCATCGATGACTTCCTGCTGCTCTGGGCTTCGGGTGCCGCAGGCTACGCCGACACCCTGACCAAGGTCATGGGTCAGCCTCCCGGCGCAGATATGCTCGAAGCCTTCAGCCTCGGCATGGCGGAAAAGGCGATCAAAGCCCCAAAGGACGCCCTGGCCAAAGCCATCCAGAACTTGCAAGTCGCCGCCAACGCCTACGACCCTTGGTTTGCAGACAACCGCTTCGATGTGATCATGTCGCCGGTGCTGTCGGCCTCGGCACCTCTGCTAGGCTACGTCGGACCGGACGTGGCGTTCGACACCCTGATCACGCGATTGATCGAGTATGTCGGCTACACCACCTATCACAATGTCGCCGGTGCGCCGGCCATGAGCGTGCCGTTGAACTGGACGCCATCCGGCCTTCCCGTTGGAACCCAGTTCGCTGCGAAGGTGGGCAACGAAGCGCTGCTATTCCAGCTTGCCTATCAGCTGGAAGCGGCGCGGCCCTGGGCGGACAGGGTTCCGGACGTCCACGTCTAGAGGAGGATACGGAACCGCAACTTTACGCCTTCGCCATAGGCACTCGGCATTTCGAATTCGTCGACCAGGTGGCCGCCGTTGTTCGTGATCACTCGTTGGGAGGCGATATTGTCTGGATCGGTCGTCAGCTCTACCCAGGTCAAGCCTCTGTTTCGCGCCTCTGGCAGCAACAGCCGCAACGCCTCGCTGGCATATCCCCTTCCACGCTTCCACGGCACAACCGCATAGCCCATGTGTCCGAACACATGGGCCGGCAGATGGCTGGTGCCGAGCTGCCAGCGAAACCCGATCGAGCCGCAGAACTCACCATCCCAGAGCCAGCGATTGTAGCCCGGCAACCGCTGCGCCTGACTGCCGTCGGGCAGGTTGATGGGCGCGCCCGTGGCCTCAACGTCGTCCAGCGACGCCACGAACCCCGCCGCATCCCTGGCGATCCAGGCGAGGTCGGAACGGATGGTCTTTTCCAACCCGATGTTGTCGCGAGACCATCCACGCTCCAACGCATCGACAAAGCCTGGCAACGTCGCCAGTGACGCCGTGATCAGCTCCAGCGCGCTCATGACCAATCCATATCCGGCCGGGCGACCCAGACCAGACCGGTCCACGCATCGACAGTGTCGTAGTTGGCGACAAAATCCCGGTGTTGTTCGCGGGCCAGGCCGAGACGCGACATCACAGCCTGCGAACGAATATTGTCGGGCGCGGTGTAACTAAGCACCTCATTCCAGCCATACTGAACAAAGCCATCCCGGAGCGCGGCGCGGGCACCTTCTGTCGCGTAGCCGAAACCCCAAGCGGATCGCACCAGACGCCAACCGATCTCGACCCCAGGGGCGACGGGGTGGGTTGGCCAGATCGGCATCACGCCGACATAGCCCAAAAACGCGCCATCAAGGCGTTCGAGAACCAACCGTGAGTAGCCGTGCGCCTCAAACGACGACGCATAACGGTCGAGTTTGGCGTCGCTCTCGGCCCGGTTCAGCGGGCCGCCGTAATCCGCCATAACCTCTTCGTCCGATTGCATGGCGGCCAGCGGCGCGCGGTCCGACTCACGCCAGGGACGAAGGCGGACGCGCGCAGTTTCGATCATCATTACCCCATGTTGAAAATGCAGACCTTGTTGCCGTCCGGGTCGCGGACATAGGCGCCGTAGAAGGTGGGCATCCGCTGGCCGGGCGACCCGTCGCAGGTTCCGCCTGCGGCGACAGCTGCAGCATGCGCTGCATCGACCATGGGTTTTGTCGCGGCGGGCAGACCGATCATCATGCCGTTGCCAACCGTGGCGGGCTGCTCGTCATAGGGCTTGCTGACCGCCAGCATCCCTGGCGTTTCCTTGCTGCCGTAGAATTGCATCCGATCGCCGTTGGCGAAGGTCCGGCGACCGCCCAAGGGTGCCAGCAGGGCGTCATAAAACTTCGTCGCACGCTCAAGGTCGTTAGTGCCGATGGTGGCGTAGCTGATCATGGGAAATCCTCCGATTGAGCAGACATTCTAGCGGATGACCTGCACGTCAACGCAAGCGCCGCGTGACACCACCGGCCTGTTCGTTCCACACTCCCGGCAATCGGGGAGAACGGTGATGGTTCGAGGCTTGAAGTTGGCGGTTGTGGTGGCGCTGTTGGCGAGCGCGGCACAGGCCGAGGTGTCATCTGCGGTACGTCAGGAGGCCCGCCCTCTGCGCGGTCTGTCCCAGCCAGCCGAGATGATCATCGACCGTTGGGGTATTCCCCACATCTATGCCCAAAGCGCGCGCGATGCGTTCTTTCTGCAGGGCTATAACGCCGCCCGCGACCGGCTGTGGCAGATCGATCTGTGGCGCAAACGCGGGCTGGGGCGGCTCTCCGCCAGCCTGGGACCCGCCTATGTGGCCCAGGACCGGGCGGCGCGGCTGTTCCTGTACCGGGGGGATATGCAGGCCGAATGGGCGGCCTATGGCGACGGCGCCCGGGAGTCCGTCGAGGCCTTTGCGGCGGGCGTCAACGCCTATGTCGGCGAGGTGCGGGCCGGAGCGCGGCCGCTGCCAGTCGAGTTCGGCCTGACCAAAAGCCAGCCGGAGGATTGGAAGCCTGAGGACATCCTGCGCATCCGCAGCCACGCCCTGGTGTCCAACGTCACCTCGGAGGTCGCCCGCTCGCGCGTCGTATGCGCTGGCGGGGTCGAGGCCGACGCCCTGCGCCGTAGACTGGAACCAGCACACAAGCTGGTCGTGCCCAAGGGCCTGGATCCCTGTGACATACCCGCCGGCGTGCTGAAGGACTATGTGCTGGCCACCGAGCCGGTCAGCTTCAAGGCCTTGGCCGGGGAGAAGACCGCCGCGATTGCGCCGGACCTGCAACTGGCTGAAGTGATCAGCGAACGGGCCGCAGAAGGTTCCAACAACTGGACGATTTCGGCCTCCCGCACAGCCACGGGCCGTCCGATCCTCGCCAATGACCCACATCGGCCAGTGGGTGTGCCGGCCCTGCGCTACATCGCCCACCTTGAGGCACCGGGGCTGTCGATTATCGGCGCGGGGGAGCCGGCCCTGCCGGGTATCTCCTTTGGCCACAATGGAACGACAGCCTTCGGGATCACGATCTTCTACATCGATCAGGAGGACCTCTATGTCTACGAGACCAAGGGGCAGACCTATCGCTACAAGGACGGCTGGACGCCGATGACCACCGTGCGTGAGACCATTGAGGTCAAGGGTGGCGCGGATCAGGTCGTCGACCTCCACTTCACCCGCCATGGCCCTGTGATTTCCGAAGATGCCGGCAAAGGCCAGGCGTTCGCCATCCGCACTATCTGGAACGAGCCCGGCCTCGCCGGCTATTTTGGCTCGTCGCGCATGTGGCGCGCCAAGAGCTGGGACGATTTCCAGACAGCTCGCAACAAGTGGGGAGCGCCCCCACTGAACCTGGTCTATGCCGACACAAAGGGCGAAGTCGGCTGGTCAGCCGCCGGGCGCACGCCGGTCCGATCCAACTGGGATGGTCTGTTCCCGGTGCCCGGCGACGGTCGATACGAGTGGAAAGGGTTCGTCGAGGATGGCGGCCTGCCAGTCAGCCGCAACCCCGCCGCAGGCTTCTTCGCCACCGCCAACGAGATGAACGTTCCCGTCGACTACCCGATGGATCAGCGCAAACTGGGTTTCGAGTGGTCCGACCCGACCCGGGCCATCCGGATCAAGGAAGTCCTGGCTGTCACGCCAAAAGGCACGCTGGCCGACTCCATGGCTCTTCAGACGGACGCCACCAGCGCCCAGTCGCGGCGCGGCGTGGCCCTGCTGCGAAACCTGAGCTCGGCTTCGCCAGATGTCGCCGGGGCGCTCGCCCTGATCAAGGGCTGGAACAGTCACGAGAGTGTAGATAGCGCCGCAGCGGCGATCTATGAGGTCTGGGTCAACAAGCACCTCGGCCGCGCGACCCTGACTGCGGTGACCTCACCCGCCGTGCGGACCCTGATCGGCGCAGGCTCGCCGGATCCGATCCTGACGTATCTGGAGGCGGCTCCGGCAAGCGTCCGCGACCCGATCCTGCTGTCCAGCCTGGAGTCGGCTCTTGGCGAACTCAAGGAACGGCTGGGATCCGACATGTCGACCTGGACCTGGGGCCGCCTGCATCATGCCAGGTTCGTACCCGCGATTGCGTTGCTGGCCGGCGCTGAACTCGCAGCCCAGATGACTCTGGGTCCGCTGCAGATCCCCGGATCAGCGTCGTCACCCCGTGCCGCCAGCTATTCGATGACCGACTTCAGCCAGACGGCGGGTGCCTCGGTACGGTTTGTGATGGACGTGGGCGCATGGGACAATTCCATGGCCATTAATACCCCAGGCCAGTCTGCTGATCCTATGAGCCCGCACTACCGCGACCTGTTCCCGCTATGGGCAGCGGGTGCCTACGTGCCACTACGCTACAGCCGGCAGGCCGTGGAGCGTGACGCGGAAACGGTGGTGCGGTTCACGCCAGTGCCCTAACCGCCGATGGTCTTGCGCAAGCGGACTGTAATGTCTCCGCCCCACTCCAGGTCACGGACGTCGGTAAAGTTGAGCCGCCCGCGGTTTCGCGGCCCGACATAAACCTCCCGGATGCGCTTTGCGTCACGCATCGTGATCCCGCTGAATTCGAACCTCAGGATCAGGTCCGGGGCCAGCCGATGCTCCGTGAACACCGACACATACGGCGACAGCTTCCTGGTCTCGATCTCGGTCAGGCGGAAGATCCGTTCGCGAAATCCGCCCAGCACGTCAATACCCCAGGTCATGCGCCAGTCCGGAACGGCGTGACTGAAGTGTACTTCCCAATCGATGGGGTGCAGGGTGGATATCTCGCGGGTGCCAGCGCTCAGCGGATCGACAACGCGAGTGTCGCGCCAGGTCGCCTGGGCCTTGAGTTGCCCGCTGGCCAAACCCAACCGATCCAGCGGCAGGGTCAGACCTGCCTGGATCTCGGTCTTGGTCCCACCGCCGATGTTACCTGGAGCATCTGCCAGGATCACCCCGCCGGGACCAAAAATGGGGATGCGGTCCACCACGTCGTTGAGCTCGAAACGCCGATAGGTCAGCACCAGGGCACCCGCGGTCCAGAAGCGCTGCTCCCATGCCGCTTCATAGACCCATGCCTGTTGCGGGCTCAGGTCAGGATTGCCAGCCACCACCACCCCTGTGGCGGCCACCTGCGGCGAGGCGACAAAGTCATCGAAGTTGAGCTGACCCACCTCGCGCTCCACCCGCAAACGTATCTGGGTCGCAGCACCCGGCGACCAGGTCAGCGCCGCCCGCGGCTTCAGGAACGAAAGCGATTTCTCGAGAATGAGGTCGCCCGTCGAGGTGACCTTTGATGCCTCCTGACGCACGCCGGCCTCGAGCGAGAGCTTGGGAGTCGCTCGCCACGTGCCGCGCAGGAAGGCCTCGCCACGCAGTTCCTCCACTTGCACGTTCCCGGCCGGCAGTGCGATCGCCCGGCCATTGACCGACAGATCAGTCTCGCTGTTCAGACGATTGAATGCCCCCTCGACGCCAGTTTCGACCTTGAGCGAGGGATCCGGCGTTATGCTGAACTGAACGCGCGCCACGCTCTCCGAAGTCTTGCGGTCAAGTGCGAAGTCGCGCGTCAGGCCGGGCCCCTCGAAGTGGGCGCGCTGGTCCTGGGTGAA
>JANORH010000325.1:0-6337 GCA_031415215.1 Alphaproteobacteria bacterium
GCTTGCGGAACGGGCGGCGCACGCGATCGGTCTGGTCTAGGGTTTGACCAACCACCCGCCAATTGAAGCCTACGACGAACTGGACTCGACCAACGCAGAGGCTCGCCGACGCGCCGAAGCAGGTGAGGTTGGTCCTGTCTGGATTACTGCGGCCGTGCAGACAGCCGGCAGAGGACGGCGGGGCCGGAACTGGTCGACCCAGCGGGGCAATCTGGCCGCGACCTTACTGACACTTACGGATCGCGCTCCGGCCGAGGCGGCGCAGCTTTCATTCGTCGCAGCCCTGGCGGGCTGTGACCTGGCCGATACCTGTCTTGGGCCCGGAATGGCGCAGCTGAAATGGCCTAATGATGTACTGATTCAAGGCCGCAAAGCGGTCGGCATTCTGGTGGAGTCCGGAACCCGGGCAGACGGCGGACTTTGGCTCGCGGTTGGAATCGGCGTGAACTTGGCCTATGCGCCGCAGGATGTGGAACGACCGGCGTGCGCTTTTGCGGATCACATGGCCGGGCCAGCGCCGACGCCCAGGGATGCGCTGGTAGTGTTGGCCACTTCATTTGACCGATGGCGCAACGCCTGGGCCAAAGACGGCTTCGCACCAATCGCGGCAGGATGGACCGCGCGCGCCACCGGCCTGGGTCAGCGTTGTGAGGCCAGGCTGCCCAACCGCACCGTCTCGGGTATCGCCGAGGGCCTGGACAGCGACGGCGCATTGCGGCTCAGGCTGGACGGCGGCGGGCTAGAGCGCATAACGGCCGGCGATGTGTTTTTCGGAAGTCTGTGAGGCAAAATGCTGCTCGCGATCGAACAGGGTAACACCAACACCCTCTTTGCGGTGCACGACGGCGAGACCTGGATAGCCCAGTGGCGGGCGGCGACCCATTCGACACGCACAGCAGATGAGTATGCGGTCTGGCTGTCACAGCTGTTGGGTATGGCCGGACTGGCCATGGGGACTTTCGACGGATGTATCATTTCCAGCGTCGTACCGCAGTCGATCTTCAATCTGCGCAATCTGGCGCGACGGTACCTGCATGTCGAGCCGCTGGTGATTGGCGAGAACGTGGACCTGGGCATTGAGGTCCGCATCGAAAAGCCATCCGAGGCGGGCGCTGACCGGCTGGTGAACGCGGTCGGCGCGCACATCGTCTATCCCGGTGACCTGATCGTCATCGACAGCGGGACGGCCACCACATTTGACATTGTTGCCGCAGATGGAGGCCTCGAAGGCTGCGCCATCGCGCCCGGGATCAACCTGTCAATGGAGGCCCTGCACCAGGCCGCAGCCAAGCTGCCGCGCATCGCAATTCAAAAGCCGCAGAGAATAATCGGCAAAGATACGGTCGGTGCCATGCAATCCGGCGTGTTTTGGGGCTATATAGGTCTCATCGAGGGGCTGATCGCACGCATCAAGAGCGAGTGGGACCGCCCCATGACTGTCGTTGGAACCGGCGGGGTCGCCTCGCTGTTTCATGGGGCGACGACAAGCATCGACCATTTCGACCCTGATCTCACCATTCGCGGCATGCTGGAAATCTGGCGTCGCAATTCAACGAAGGCCTGATGGCAAAATCCAAGAACGACGAACTTGTGTTCCTCCCGCTGGGGGGCTCGAACGAGATCGGAATGAACTTCAATCTATATGGCTATGGCCCGCCCGACGATCGCAAGTGGATCGTCGTGGATCTGGGCGTGACCTTTGGCGACCAGACAACACCGGGCGTCGAGGTGATCCTGCCCGACCCGGAATTCATGGAGCAGAACGCCGACCGCCTGCTGGGCATCGTGCTGACACATGCCCATGAAGACCATATCGGCGCGGTCGCGCACCTGTGGCCCCGCTTCAAGGCCCCGATCTACGCGACGCCATTCACGGCCTTCATCCTGAGGGAGAAGCTGCGCGAGGCCGATCTGCTGGACGAGGCCGAGATCACCATTGTGCCTCTGGGCGGGACCATTGAACTGGGTCCGTTCAAGCTGGAACTGATCACGCTGACCCATTCGATCCCGGAGCCGAATGGTCTGGCGATCCGCACGCCGCTAGGCACCATCTTGCATACCGGCGACTGGAAGATCGATCCTGATCCCCTGCTGGGCGGCCCCACCGATATCGACGCCATCCGCAAGCTGGGCGACGAAGGCGTGCTGGCGATGGTGTGCGATAGCACCAACGTGTTCGTGGATGGTCACGCCGGCTCGGAAGCAGATGTGCGTAAGGCGTTGATCCCGCTGATCGCCAGCTTCAAGGGCAAGGTGGCCGTGGCCTGCTTTGCGTCCAACGTTGCGCGGATGGACAGCGTTATCCGGGCGGCTGAGGCCAATGGCCGTCGTGTCTGCCTCGTCGGCCGTTCGATGCATCGGATGGCGGCGGCGGCGAAATCGGTTGGGCTGATGACGGACATCAAGCCTTTTCTGGATGACTCCGAAGCCAAGCGGTTGCCGGGCAATGGGGTGCTGTATCTGTGCACCGGTAGTCAGGGCGAGCCCCGCGCCGCCCTCTCGCGGATTGCCGAGGGTACGCATCCCCATGTGAATCTGGGTGCCAACGACGCCTGCGTGTTCTCCAGTCGGGTGATCCCGGGAAACGACGTCCCGATCCGCAACCTGCAGAACAAGCTGACCGAACGTGGCGTGCGGCTCTACACCGAGCGCGACCATCCGGGCATCCACGTGTCCGGGCATCCCTGTCGCGATGAGCTGGCGCAGATGTACGCCTGGGCGCGGCCGGAGATCGCAGTCCCCACCCACGGCGAACGTCGCCACCTGATGGAACATGCCGCTTTCGCCCGCGACCTGCAGGTGCCGCAGCAGGTCACACCCCGAAATGGCGACATGGTGCGTCTGGCGCCGGGCCGCGCCGAAATCATCGACGAGGTCACGGCAGGGCGGCTCTACGTCGATGCCGGTGTCGTGGTGCCGGAGCACGGTGAAGCGCTGCGTGAACGCCGTCATGCCGCCTACAATGGGATCCTGGCCGTATCCGTGGTGCTGGATGGCCGGGGCAAGATCGTCTCCGGGCCACAGGTCCGGGCTCTGGGGCTACCGACCGAGAGCGAGGAACACCTGGACGAAGTGCTGAACGATCTGGCCGACGAAGCTGAAACCGCCCTCAAGCGGATGAAGGGCAATGACCTTGAAATGGATGAGGCCATCGAGAAGGCCATTTCACGCGGTGTGAAGAAGGCAAGTCAGCGGATTTGGGGCCGACGTCCGGTGGTGGAGACGACGGTGTTGCGGGTCTGACGTCTCGCGCCTTGCTACGACGACCAACCCCGGCTTTGATGTATCCGGCGAGACGCGGAAACCGCGCCGCCTGAGGGGCTGGGAGGCTTGCCGGAATGACGGCCTACAAGGGCACGCGGATCGTCGATTTCAGCCAGGGCATGGTCGGGCCCATGGCGGCCATGCTGCTGGGTGATTTCGCCGCAGAGATCGTCAAGGTAGAGTCATCGGCCGGTGACCGTCTCAAGAACCACCCCGGCTATCAAGCCTGGAACCGCAACAAGCAGGTTGTGACCCTCGATCTGGAGACGCCAGAGGGCATGGCGGCGGCCCGCGCGTTGATCGCGGGCGCGGACGTGGCGCTGTTTGATTTTGGGCCGACCCGGCTGAATGCCCTGGGGCTGGACGCGGAAACACTGACTGTCGCCCATCCGAGCCTGATCCACGCCTGGATGCCGCCCTACGGGACCAAGGGGCGGTGGAGCGACCTTCCGGGACATCACAATCTGCTGGCGGCGTTGACGGCGATGCCGTTTCGTCAGGGAGCATGGGGTGACACACCGGTCCATCTGATCCTGCCCATCGCGCACTCGTCGCAGGCGGTGCTGGGCGCGGCGGCCATTGGCGCGGCGCTGTTCGAACGCTCAAAGAGCGGTCTGGGGCAGGCGGTGACGGTCAGCGGCCTGCACGGTTCAGCCGAATGTGCGCCACCGATGCGGTTTGAACTCATTGAGCCTCTGCCGCGCGGCATCCCGCCGGGAGCGAACCCACGCTACCGTCTGTACAAGTGCGCGGACGGGGAGTGGTTCTTCCTGGGCACCCTGTTCACCAACTTCTACCGCAAGGCGTTTGAGGCGCTGGAACTGGGCGACCTGTTCGAGGTGCTCGAGCAGGACATGCTGGGCGCGCGGGAGATGCTGATCGGCATTTTCGAGACCCGTCCGCGTGAGGAGTGGCTCGAGTTGCTGAAGGCCCATGATGTGCCGTGTGGCCCGGTGCGTCGGGGTGATGCCTGGTTGGGCGGGCCGGTTGTCGCGGAGGCCGCGATGCGACTGGCGTTCGATCATCCTACGCTGGGCGAGGTCGCCATGCCTGCGCCACCGGCCCGGTTGAGCGCTACGCCCGCGAGGGTAACCGGCTTGCCGAAGTCAATTGCCGCACCGCCATCATGGCCTGCGAAGTCTGTCGTATCAACGCAACCCGCGCCGAATGCTGCCCCGCTGGCCGGTATCAAGGTGCTGAACCTGGGTACCGTGATCGCCGGGGCCTATGCCGGAACGATCCTGGCCAATCTGGGTGCCGAGGTCATCAAGATCGAGGGGCCGGAGGCAGATCCATTCCGGTCGGATGGTTCGCAGTTCCTGGTCTACAATCGCGGCGTGCGGGGCCTGGGGCTGGACCTGAAACAGCCGGCTGCCCGCGACGTGTTCCTGGACATGGTGCGTTCGGCGGACGTTGTGATCGACAACTATCGGCTGGGGGTCCGTAACAGGCTGGGGATCAGTTACGCCACCCTGAAAGCGATCAATCCGCAGATCATCTCCTGCTCGATCAACGCCTACGGCGACACCGGCCCCTGGGCTGCGCTGCCGGGCTTTGATCCCTTGATGCAGTCCGAAGGCGGCATGATGGCCGCGCAGGGCGGCGACGACGATCCGATCCTTTATTCGATCGCGGTCAACGACATTGCCACGGCTGCCGTGGTCAGCGCCTCGGTGATCGCGGCCCTGAATGCGCGCGAGACTATCGGGGAGGGGCAGGAGATCGTCTCCAGTCTGCTGGCCCAGAGCCTGCTCTATCAGCTAGGCGAGATGGTCGACTTTGAAGGGCGTCCGCCGAATGACAAAGGTGGCCGTGATTGCCTCGGACTGCGGGCGCTCTACCGATACTACCCCTGTGCCGATGGCTGGATCGCGTTGGCGTGCGATAGCGAGGCCGAGGCAGCGGCTGTCGGGCGGGTCTTGGGCGTCGAGCTCGGTGCGGCACCGCTGACGGCAGCACGCGATGGCGAACTCGCAGGGCGGATCGAAGCGGCATTGTCGTCGAGATCCCGTGACGAGACCATTGACGCGCTGCTGGCGGCGGGCGCGGTAACTACGCCGGTCAGACGCTTTGATGAGGCATTGCAAGACCCCTGGCTCTGGGAAAATGGCCACATGGCGCCCTGGGTCCATCCACGCCTGGGACCCGCTGTCAGCGCGCGCGCCTACGCCGACTTCAGTCGGACGCCCGGGGGATTCACGCTGCCCACGCCGGACCTGGGCGAACACACCCGCGAGGTGCTGGCGGACTATGATGTTTCCGGCGACCGGATTGCCGAACTGTTGTCGACGAGCGCGGCGTTCGAGCCACAGCGCAGCTGAACAGTAAGGATCGCCTCGGCCGTAAGGTCGGCGTATATCGTCGCCATGATCGGAAAACTGAACCACGTCGGCGTCGCCACGCCCTCCATCGAAAAGTCCGTCGAGATCTATCGCGACCTGCTGGGGGCGACCTCGATCGGCGAAAAATTCGCGCTGCCTGAACAGGGTGTGTGGGTGTGTTTTGTCGACGTCCCCAACAGTCAGATCGAGCTGATTGAACCCTATGGGGATAACTCGCCGATCACGGCGTTTCTGGCCAAGAACCCGGCGGGCGGGCAGCACCACATCTGTTTCGAAGTGCCGGACATCATCGCAGCCCGGGACGACATGGTCGCCAAGGGCGCGACGGTGCTCAACAATGGCGTGCCCCGGATCGGGGCCCATAAGGTGCCGGTGATCTTCGTGCACCCCAAAAACATGGGCGGCGTGTTGGTCGAGCTCATGGAAACGCCGAAGGGTGCCCACTGATGAGCCTGTTTACTTCGTGCGCGATCTTCCTGACCGTCTGGTGGACTGTGCTGTTTTGCGTCCTGCCGTTTGGGACGGTCACCCATGCCGAGGCCGGCATAGACAAGGGTGATGGCGGTGATCCCGGCGCGCCCGTGGACCCAAAGATCAAGCAGAAGTTCCTTACCACGACCTGGATCTCGGTACTGGTGTTCGCGGCGATCTACGCCATCGTCTATTTTGGCCTGATACCGTTGCCCCGTGTGCCGACCGGGGCCTGACGGAACCGACCATTGCGCCCGGCG
>JANORH010000326.1:0-3115 GCA_031415215.1 Alphaproteobacteria bacterium
GAAGCCATCGGCATTGATCGCTCATTGCATGACATCCGCTTCGTCGAGGATGACTGGGAGAACCCCACCGTAGGGGCCTGGGGTCTGGGATGGGAGGTCTGGTGCGACGGTATGGAAATCACTCAATTCACCTACTTCCAGCAGGTGGGCGGGTTGGATGTGTATCCAGTTGCCGGCGAGCTGACGATCGGGCTGGAACGCCTGTCGCTCTATCTGCAGGACGTCGACAACGTCTATGACCTGAAGTTCAACGACGAGTTCACCTACGGCGACATCTATCTGGCCAACGAGCAGCAGTTCTCGTCTTTCGAGCTGGAAGTCGCCGAAGTCGACACCGCCAAGCGCCAGTTCGAGGATATGGAACGCGAGGTACCGCGCATCCTGGCCATGAAGGGTCGCCAAGGGCAGTCGCTGGCCTTGCCGGCCTATGACCATGTACTGAAGGCCAGCCACCTGTTCAATATTATGGACGCCCGAGGTGCGATCGCAGTAGCCGAACGCCAGAGCTACATCGGCCGCATCCGAGACCTCTGTAAAATGTGCGCCGAGGCCTGGGTCGCCGACGAAGGGGCGAACGCGTGATGACCTCAAAGAACATCCTTACCGCTGCCGCCAGGCGGCGGGAGGCAGGGCGGTCGTTTGGCTTGCTGTTGCAGGGTGCGAACTGATGCCTCAGTTGCTCATCGAACTCCTTTCTGAAGAAATTCCCGCGCGCATGCAGGCGCAGGCGGCGAAAGACCTTGAGCGGATGGCTCGCGAGCGTCTGGCCGCCGAGGGCCTGCTGCCCGAAGCGCTGAAAACATTTGCGGGGTCACGTCGTCTGACTCTGGTGGCCGAGGGGCTGCCGGAGGCCCAGAAGGACCGTCACGAAGAGGTCAAGGGACCCCGCAGCAACGCACCCGAACAGGCGCTGGAAGGCTTCTTGCGCAAGACCGGTCTGAAGAAAAGCGATCTCACCGAACGGGATGGCGTCTGGTTCGCCAACTTGCACAAGTCCGGCCGTCCGACGCCGCTGATTGTGGCCGAGATGGTCGAGGCGATTGTCCGCGGCTTCCCCTGGCCCAAGTCCATGACCTCTGGTGTCAGCAAGCTGAAGTGGGTTCGCCCGCTTCGGCGCATCCTGTGCGTCTTTGACGGTCATGTGGTGCCCTTCGAAATCGACGGGATTCCCAGCGGTAACGTGACAGAAGGCCATCGGTTCATGGGGTCGGGCCAGCCGTTCACGGTGAAGGACTTCGACACCTACGCGGAGAAGCTGGACAAGCACTTCGTGGTGCTGGATTCCGAAGAACGCAAAGATCGTATCCTTGACGCCGCCAAGACGCTCTGTTTTGCCCGAAATCTGGAACTGGTCGAAGATCAGGGGCTGCTGGACGAGGTAGCCGGACTGGTCGAATGGCCGATCCCGGTGATGGGCGACATGGATCCGGTCTTCCTGGACCTGCCTCCTGAGGTGATCCGGACCTCGATGCGGGTGCATCAGCGCTTTTTTGCAGTGCGCGACCCCAAGACCGGCAAGCTGGCGCCGCACTTTGTCACCGTGGCCAATATCGACGCGACGGACGGCGGCAAGACCATTGCGCTCGGCAATGCCAAGGTGCTGTCGGCCCGGCTGTCCGACGCCCGGTTTTTCTGGACCGAAGATCGCAAGACGACGCTGGAAACGCGGCTCGAAAAGCTGAAGGGCGTCACCTTTCACGCTAAACTCGGTGCCATGTATGAGCGCGTCGAACGCCTCGAGATGATCGCTGGCGCTTTGGCACCGCGCGTTGGAGCCGACGTCGTCAAGGCGATACAGGCGGCGCGCCTGGCCAAGGCGGACTTGACTACCGGAGTGGTGGGAGAGTTTCCGGAACTGCAGGGTATTATGGGCGGCTACTATGCCGCTGCCGAGGGCCTGAGCCCGTTGGTCGCAGAAGCCATCCGCGATCACTACCGTCCTGCCGGACCTGGCGACGAAGTTCCGGATCGTCCGGTGAGCATGGCTGTGGCCCTGGCTGAAAAGCTGGACACGCTGGTGGGTTTCTACGCCATTGGCGAGAAACCCACAGGATCTCGCGATCCCTTTGCGCTACGTCGCGCGGCCCTGGGCGTGATCCGGATCGTGCTGGCGTCCGAATTGCGACTGCCGCTGCGTGACATCGTGGCCGATTGGTATCGCTCGCTGCGCTGCTTCGTCGACCCGGGCCGCGCGCTCTGGGTTTCGACACCCAAGCTGACCGCACATCTGGGCGCGCGCGGCCGGGCGAAGTCGCAGGAATTCTTGGTCTATTTGCGGGAGTTCGACGAGGCGTTGCTGGACGGTGTGCCGCAGGTCGTGGCGATGGACCGCGAGGTCGATCTGGAATTCGATCGCCTGGAGCGCGAAAAGCCGGAAGGCGAGGTGCTGTTCCAGTTCCGGCCCTATGACGAGGTGGTCGAGGAGGTCGTGGCCTTCTTCGCCGATCGTCTGGAAGTCTGGTTGCGGGACCGGGGCCAGCGGCACGATCTGGTCTCGGCGATATTTGCACTGGGCGACGACGATCTGGTGCGGATCGTGGCCCGGGTCAACGCGCTGGACGCCTTCCTGAAAACCGAGGACGGAGCCAATCTTCTGGCGGGCTACAAGCGCGCTGTGAATATCCTCAAGGCCGAGGAAAAAAAGGGTGCCTTGCCGACCGGAGCCCCGATGCGCATGGGCACGTCATCGGCTGAAGAAAAAACGCTGATCACGGCCGTTGGCGATCTCGAAACCAGGCTGGACGCGGCCCTGGACGCCGAGAATTTCGCCGGCGCCATGCAATTGCTTTCGAAACTTCGTGCGCCGGTCGATGCGTTCTTCGACAAGGTGTTAGTAAATTCGGATGTATCAGACGAGCGCGACAATCGCCTCCGCCTGCTGGCGAAGGTGCGGGACGCCATGAGACAAGTGGCGGACTTCGCTCAGGTTACGGGCTGACGGAAGGTGCTTGGAATGGCCGATACGATGGTGAAGACGCGCTGGGTCTATGCCTTCGGCGGGGGATCGGCGGACGGCGACGCCTCGATGAAGGACCTGCTGGGGGGCAAGGGCGCGAACCTGGCCGAGATGTCGTCATTGGGTCTGCCGGTGCCGCCGGGCTTCACCATCACCACC
>JANORH010000327.1:0-4708 GCA_031415215.1 Alphaproteobacteria bacterium
GCCCCGCCCCCGCCGCCTCCGCCTCCGCCGCCGGCGCCGACCCCTCCCCCTCCGCCTCCGCCTCCGCCTCCGCCGGCCCCGGCGGCCTACGAGGCCAAGCAGTTCATCGTCTACTTCCCGTTTGATCAGTTCGTGATCACGCCGGAAGCCCAGGCTGTGATCGACGATGCGGCGAACTACTCCAAGGCCGGTAACGCCACCCGCGTCGTGGTGGTCGGTCACGCCGACACCTCCGGCGGTCTGGCCTATAACGTCCGCCTGTCGGAACGTCGTGCCAAGGCTGTTGCTGACTCCCTGGTCGGCGCCGGTGTTAACCAGACCGCCCTCTCGGTGGACTGGAAGGGCGAGACCATGCCTGCAGTCGCTACCGGCGACGGCGTCAAGGAACCGCTGAACCGCCGCTCGACGATCGACATCAACTTCTGATCTCGACCGAAGACAGGTTCTTCGAACTGAAGTGCGGGGCCCGGTGGAAACACCGGGCCCTTTGCTTTTGGACGTTCCGTGGCAGTCAGGAAAATTTACCCCCGAGCTCTTGCCTTCGCAGCACGATCCTCTCAAGAACGCCGAAACCTGAGGTGCGCGCATGGCCTTCCACCATCTGGACCGGGATAAATTTGCAGACGAACGCGCGGTACTGGCCGCGATGCTGTCGAATAGGCCGCTAAACCCGCAAGACCGAGCGGCCGTCCAGGCGGAGGCCGAGGCCCTGGTCCGGGCAGCACGCGCCACGACCCGCCGTCAGGGGGTGGTCGAGAGCTTCCTTCAGGAATTCAGCCTGTCCACCCGTGAGGGTCTGGCGCTGATGTGTCTCGCCGAGGCCCTGCTGCGGACCCCCGACGAGCAGACCCGCGACCGACTGATCGCCGAAAAGATCGCCTCTGCGGACTGGGCCAGCCATGCGGGCCAATCCGAGAGCCTGCTGGTCAATGCCTCGACCTGGAGCCTGATGCTCACCGGACGGCTGATCGATCCCGACGAGGAGGCGCGCAGCAACCTTTCGGGCTTCATCATGCGCCTCGCAGGGCGCCTCGGTGAGCCGGTTATACGCAAGGCGGTGGGCGCGGCGGTCCGGATCATGGGCGAACAGTTTGTGCTGGGCTCGACCATCGCCCGGGCCAGCAAGCGCGCCGCGGCAGATGACTTCGTCTGCTCGTTTGACATGCTGGGCGAGGGTGCCCGCACCGAGGCTGACGCCGATCGCTATGAGGCCGCCTATGCCGGCGCCATCCTTGCCGTGGCTGAACAGGCCGACGGCAAAGGCCCCGAGCGCGGCCACGGCGTCTCCGTCAAGCTCTCGGCCCTGTCACCCCGCTACGAGGCGCGACTGCCAGACCGCGTGATGAGCGAGCTCTACCCTCGCATCCTGCGACTGGCTGTTATGGCCGCCGACGGCGACATCAACCTGACGCTGGACGCCGAAGAGGCCGACCGACTGGTCATCTCATTGGACCTGCTGGACCGTCTGGCCCGCGAGCCTGCGCTGGCTGCCTGGCGGGGCCTGGGTCTGGCGGTCCAGGCCTACCAGAAGCGCGGCCTCGAGGTGATCGTCGCGGTCGCCGGGATCGCCCGCAACAGTGGTCGGCGGCTGATGGTCCGGCTGGTGAAGGGTGCCTACTGGGACTCAGAGATCAAACGCGCCCAGGTCGCCGGCTTGCCGGGCTATCCGGTGTTCACGACCAAGGCCGCGACAGATCTGTCCTATCTGACCTGCGCACGCGCCCTGCTGGACGCCGCACCGCACCTCTACAGCCAGTTCGCGACCCACAATGCCCACACCCTGGCCGCCGTGCGGCTGATGGCCAGCCAACGCGGCCTCAGCCCGGAGTTCCAGCGCCTGCACGGCATGGGCGAAGCGCTCTACGCTGCCGCCATCGACCGGTATGGCGACTTCCCGCTCAGAGTCTATGCGCCGGTCGGCAGTCACGAAGACCTGCTGCCCTATCTGGTGCGGCGCCTGCTGGAGAACGGTGCCAACACCTCCTTCGTCCACGCGCTGCTGGATGAGAAGACGCCAGTTTCAAAGGTAGTGGTCGACCCCATCACGACGGTCGAAGCGGCCGGTGCGGGGCCGCACCCGCGCATCCCGTTGCCGCGCGATCTGTACGGTCCAGCTCGGCTAAACTCGGCAGGGCGTGACCTGTCCGTAGAAACAGGTCGCATCAGCCTGGTCACAACGGTCCGGGCGCTGGACGATGAGACCCTCGAGGCCGGTCCCATCGTGAACGGGAACCTGATCAGGTCGGGTTCGATCCAGTCGGCCCTTTCACCGTCTGAACTGCACCGAACGATTGGCCAGGTCCGTGCCTCAGGCCCAGCGGATGTGGACATAGCCTATGCCTCAGCCAGGGCTGCCCAGGCCGCCTGGAACCTGCGGGGCGGTGAGGGTCGCGCGCGGGTGTTGCGGGCGATGGGCGATGCCCTGGAGGCCGGCACCGATCGTCTGATTGCCATCTGCGTCCGCGAGGCCGGCAAGACCCTCGCCGACGCCGTTTCCGAGGTGCGCGAGGCCGTCGACTTCTGCCGCTACTACGCCCATCTGGCCGAGACGCAGTTTGCCGGCCCCGAGACCCTGCGCGGCCCGGTGGGAGAGACCAACCAGCTCAGCCTGCACGGGCGCGGCGTGTTCGTCTGCATTAGTCCGTGGAACTTTCCGCTGGCTATCTTCACAGGACAGATTGCAGCGGCGCTCGCAGCCGGAAATGCGGTGCTGGCCAAACCCGCCGAACAGACGCCGTTGATCGCCTGCGAGGCGGTTGCCCTGTTCCATGCCGCCGGGGTTCCTGTAGATCTGCTGCACCTCCTGCCGGGCGATGGTGCCACTGTCGGGCAGGCGCTGGTCAGTCATCACGGCTGCGACGGTGTGGCTTTCACAGGCGGGACCGAGACCGCATGGGCCATCAACCGCACCCTGGCGTCGCGCCCGGGGCCCATCGTGTCGTTGATCGCCGAGACTGGCGGGCTCAACGCCATGTTCGTGGACACCACGGCGCTGCGCGAACAGGTGATCGACGATGTGCTGGTGTCGGCCTTCGGGTCGGCGGGCCAGCGGTGCTCGGCGCTGCGGCTGCTGTTCGTGCCGCACGAGACCGCAGACCTGCTGATCGATAGCCTGCGGGGTGCAATGCGCACGCTGACGGTGGGCGATCCTGCCGATCCACGCTCGGACATCGGCCCGGTCATCGATGCCGAGGCGTGTCGGATGCTGGAGGCCCATGTGGAACGCCTCGCCCGGGAGGCCGTCATTCTCGAGCGGCTGGACATACCAACCGGTGGGCACTTCTTCGCCCCGACTCTGGCCGAAATCCCGGATGCAGCGTTCCTGTCCAAAGAGGTCTTCGGACCGATCCTGCACGTGGTCCGGTACGATCCCACCAGGCTGGCCCAGGCCACCCGGCCGTTGGTCGAGGCCCGCTATGGTCTGACGCTGGGAATCCACAGCCGCATCGAGGCCTTCGCCCGGCAGGTCCAGCAGACGGTCCCGGCCGGCAACGCCTATGTGAACCGCTCGATGACTGGCGCCGTGGTCGGCGTGCAGCCGTTCGGGGGCGAGGGCCTGTCGGGGACCGGCCCCAAGGCCGGTGGCCCCCACGCGCTCTTTCGCTATGCCGTGGAGCGCGTGGTCAGCGTCAACATCACCGCTCAGGGGGGTGATCCGGCGTTGCTCAATCTGGACGTCTGAGACGATCACAGTGTAGTGATCAGGTCCGTGCCTGAACGCTTATTCCCGAGGGCAGGCCTTCACGTGTTAACCTCTCGTTAACGAAAAAACCTGGGGGCGGACCGGTCGCCTCATTGACGAGTCATTAGGACACGTGGCCCCATATGTGGGTTGTCCGGGTAGGTACCCACACAACATGTAGGGGCTGGAGACGGGCTGGGAGAGCCTTGGTTTCCAAAAGGGCATGGGTTCGAAAGACATGAGTGAAGCGGCGCAAGTTGGGATTGCGGAGACTTCTGAGAGGGTTGCGTCACGCGTGGAGCGGCCGCAGCTACAGCTGGTGCGCAAGGTTCAGGTCGACCGTTCGCGCGACGCCCTGTTGACCGATTTCGGCAAGACCACGCTGGAGGATCGCTATCTGCTGCCCGGCGAGTCGTATCAGGATATGTTTGCCCGCGTTGCCACGGCCTATGCCGACGACGCCGAACACGCCCAGCGGATCTATGACTATATCTCGCAGCTGTGGTTCATGCCCTCGACGCCGGTGCTGTCGAACGGCGGTGCGGATCGTGGCCTGCCGATCTCCTGCTTCCTCAACGCTGTGCCGGACAGCCTGGAAGGCATCCAGAGCGTCTGGAACGAGAACGTGGCGCTGGCCTCCAACGGCGGCGGCATCGGCACCTACTGGGGCGGCGTCCGGTCCATCGGCGAGAAGGTGAAGGGCGCGGGCCAGACCAGCGGCATCATCCCCTTCATCCGGGTCATGGACTCACTGACCCTGGCCATCAGCCAGGGCTCGCTGCGCCGGGGCTCTGCGGCGGTCTATCTCGACGTCCACCACCCGGAGATCGAGGAATTCCTCGAAATCCGCAAACCCTCGGGCGATTTCAATAGGAAGGCGCTCAACCTCCACCACGGCGTCCTCATCACCGATGCCTTCATGGCCGCCGTCCGCGATGGCACCAGCTTTGATCTGGTCAGCCCGAAAACCGGCGAAAAGCGCGCCGAAGTCGATGCCCGCGGCCTGTTCACCAAGCTGGTCGAAAC
>JANORH010000328.1:0-1833 GCA_031415215.1 Alphaproteobacteria bacterium
TGCGTGTTCCACGTGATGATGGGCAGTCATTCCACGGGATGATGGGCACGGATTCCATGCGAAGGTGGGCAGTCATTCCACGGGATCGTGGGCAGGTTTGACCGGCAGTCAAACGGCATAGGCTTCTTCTGGTGAACAGCCAGGAGCGAGCATGCCCACCGAGAGATTGTCGATGCGCCGAATACGGGATTTGTTGCGTTTGAAGTATGCGCAGGGGCTGAGCGACCGGGCGGTTGCGAGGTCGCTTGGGCTTGGGAAAGGCACGGTCGGGAACTATCTGGCGCGGGCGCGTCAAGCGGGTTTGGCCTGGCCGCTGCCGCCGGATCTGGACGATGACAGCTTGGAGTTGCTGCTGTTTCCCAGCCCGACGATGGGCTCGCGGCTGGATCGGCCTGTGCCGGACTGGGCGGTGATGGACGTCGAATTGCGTCGGCCCGGGGTGACGCGGGCACTGTTGTGGGAGGAGTATCGGGCAAAGGCGCCGGGCGGGTTTGGCTATGCCTGGTTCTGCGAGCATTTCGATGCCTGGAAAGGCCGGGTGCGGCCGACGATGCGTCAGACACATGTGGGTGGCGAGAAGGTCTTTGTCGACTTTGCCGGCGATACGATCGATGTGATTGACCCCGTCACCGGCGAGGCGCGTGCCATGAAGCTGTTCGTGGCGGCCATGGGTGCATCGAATTACACCTTTGCCGAGGCGGTGGCTTCGGAGGGGCTGGAGGACTGGATCCTCGCCCATGTTCGAATGTTCGCCTTTCTGGGCGGCGTGCCGAAAGCCGTCGTTCCGGACAATCTGAAGTCGGCTGTGATCAAGGCCGACCGGTTTGATCCCGGTCTGAACCGGACCTATGCCGAGATGGCGGCGCATTATGGCACCGCCATTCTGCCTGCGCGGCCGCGCAAACCCCGGGACAAGGCGAAGGTTGAGGTGGCCGTCCAGGTCGCGCAACGCTGGATTCTGGCGCGTCTGCGGAACCATCGGTTCTTCTCGTTGGCGGAGTTGAACGTCGCAATACGGCGGCTGTTGGAGGAACTGAATATGCGCCTGATGCGCGGATATGGCGCCAGTCGGGCCGATCTCTTTGCCACTTTGGACCGGCCCAACCTGCAGCCGCTGCCGGTCGAGCCCTATGTCTTCGCCAGATGGAAGCGCGCCCGCGTGGCACCGGACTATCATGTCGAAGTCGACAGCTCTTGGTATTCCGTCCCTTTCGCCCTGATCAAACAAGAGGTCGACGTTCGCGTAGCAGGGCAGACGGTCGAGATATTCCATCGTGGTCAGCGGGTTGCGAGCCATGTGCGCACCCCGGGTCGGCGCAGCCATGTCACTGTGGCCGACCATATGCCCTCGGCGCATCGCAGGTTGGGCGAATGGACCCCCGCCAGAATGCTGGCGCAAGCGACGAAGACCGGCCCAGCCGTGGCCGCCTTTTGCGAGATGGTGATGGCCGACCGCCCACATCCCGAACAGGGGTTCCGCACCTGTCTGGGCGTGTTGTCTCTGGTCAAAACCTATGGCCCAGAGCGTGTCGATGCTGCCTGCCAGCGGGGCGCCAGCATCGGTGCCCGCACGGTGACATCCATCCGTTCGATCCTCAAGACCGGCCTTGATCGCGCCTTCCTGGAAGGTTCCGAAGAAGCTGCACCCCTCCAACACGCCAATATTCGTGGCGGCGGCTATTACCACTGAGAAAGGACCAAAATGCTGACCCACCCCACCCATGACCGATTGCTGGCCCTCGGCCTGACCGGCATTGCCAAGGCGCTTGAAGAGCAACGCAGGTCGACCGCCTTCGATGATCTCACATTCGAAGAGCGTCTCGGCATCCTCGT
>JANORH010000329.1:0-1695 GCA_031415215.1 Alphaproteobacteria bacterium
GCTAACGCCTTTTATCGAATCGAGCGCGACCGGCTTTGTGACAATCCGGATCAGCGGATTTCGCAGGACATCAGCGAATACGTCGAACTGATGATCCGCTTGAGTGTGGGGTTCATCGCCAACCTCGGCACCCTCGTCACGATGGGCTGGTTGCTGTGGAAAAGTGCCGGATCGATCAGTTTTACGTTGGCAGGCTCGGTGATCACGATCTCCGGTTATCTGTTCTGGCTGGCGATCGGCTGGGGTGTACTGCAGACGATGGTGACCCATCTGGCGGGTCGTCGCCTGGCGGCCGCGACCGTTGTTCAGCAGTCGGTCGAGGCGGACTTCCGGTTCGCGTTGACGCGGGTGCGTGATTCCTCGGAGCAGATCGCCCTGTACCGCGGCGGCGTCAACGAACACCGGCGCCTGGACGGCTTGTTCGAGTTGATTCGTCGCAACTGGACGGTCATCATGCGCCACAACGTGTATCTGAACATGGCCGGCAGCGCCTTCGGGGTGGTTGCCTTTGCGGTGCCGATTATTGCGATGTCGCCGAACGTGCTGGCCGGCGAGATCTCGCTGGGCACGTTGATGCAGGATGCCGCGGCCTTCACCGCAACCTCCGGAGCGATTGCCTGGATGGCATGGTCTTATCGCGATCTTTTTCAGTTGTCGGCGCGGGTGCAGCGGCTGTCGGCGATGAACGCAGCGATTGATCGCCCGCCGCCGCTGGGTATCGAAACGAATCGGATTGACGGCGCGAAACAGGTCGAGGCGACTGCGTTGCACCTGGGTGTGCCGGATGGACGGCTTCTGACCGTGGTTGATGAGCTGGTACTCTCGCCCGGCGAGCGCTGGATCGTGCGCGGACCCTCGGGCTGTGGCAAAAGTACGCTGCTGCGCGCCATCGCGGGGTTGTGGCCGTTCAGCAGCGGCCGGATCACCCTTCCGGGCAACGCGCGCGTGATGTTCATCCCGCAAAAGAGTTACCTGCCCGAATCGCGACTGATCGAAGTGCTGGCCTATCCGGCCCAGGTTGAGGACCGGCGTTTGGCAGACTACCGGCAGGCGCTGCTCGACTGTCGGCTGGCGCACCTGGTACCCCGGCTCGAACAAACCGCGCGCTGGAGTCATCAGTTATCGCCCGGGGAGCAGCAGCGAGTCGCCTTTGCGCAGGCGCTGCTGTACGCGCCGGACATCCTGTTCATGGACGAGGCGACCAGCGCGCTCGACAACGATACCGAAGCCCACTTGATGAGTCTGCTCATCAAGCGCCTGCCGAACTGCACGTTGGTCAGTGTCTCGCATCGAACGACACTGGAGGGTTTTCATGACCAGCAACTGGATTTGACGGTGGCTAGTGCCGCGCCGATGGTACTTTGATTTAACTCAATATGCTTTTTGGGTTACGACCCAGAATCGAAGCTCTCGATTCTGGATAGCAAGTGATGACTCCGCGCGATTTAACTGGGCTTCGAACTTTCCGAGCCGTCGTCAGGCGCGGGTGCGCTGGCGGCTGGTTTTTGCTTTGTGCTGTCCTGATGGCGCTGACCGTCTTGCCGATTCAGGCTCAGACGCGCCCGCCGCCGTCGCCCGGTGAATATCGAATGACCGGTGGCAAGGTTGACCGTGGCACCTACCTGGGATGGCGACTGTTCCATACGACCTGTTATGGCTGTCACGGTGTGGATGGCACCGGCACCAGCGCGGCGC
>JANORH010000330.1:0-2864 GCA_031415215.1 Alphaproteobacteria bacterium
GGCCCTGAAGCGGCGACTGGGCGACAATGTCCGGTTCGTCGGGGTAGGCGGTGCCAGGATGGCCGCAGAGGGGGTTGTGAGCCCGTTCGACATTGCCGAGCTCTCCATCTTTGGACTGATCGAGGGCCTGCTGGCCTATCCGATGGTCGTGCGTCGCGCGGACGAAACCGCCGCCCTGGCTGAGCGCGAACGGCCGGATATCGCGGTGCTGATCGATTCCTGGGGGTTCACGCTTCGTGTTGCACAACGCCTGAACGCGCTTGGCATTCCGTTGGTCAAGTACGTGGGGCCCCAGGTCTGGGCGTCCCGTCCGGGGCGCGCGAAGACAGCGGCGAAATGGTTCGACCATCTGCTCACCATCCACGGGTTCGACGCGCCGGCATTTGAGGCGCACGGCCTGCCGGTGACCTTTGTCGGCGACGCGACCTTGGCGATAGATTTCTCGGACGCTGATCCAGCCCGACTGCGGCGCAAGATCGGTGCGCGCGCGAGCGATCCTATCCTGTTGGTATTGCCGGGCAGTCGGCCAAGCGAGATCGACCGTGTTTTGCCGGCGTTTGAAGAAGCCGTGACACGCCTGAAGGCCGAACGCCCCGACCTGCATGTCGTCGTCCCGGTCGCCCCGACCGTTGCGGAACTGACCAAGACCCGGATCGCGGGCTGGCGGCATCGCGTTCACGTTGTAGAAGGCGAGGGTGCCAAACGCGACGCCATGAAGGCGGCCACTGTGGCGTTGGCGTGTTCCGGCACCGTGACGACCGAGCTGGCCCTGGCTGATTGCCCGATGGTGGTGGCGTACAAACTGGCACCGCTGACCTACGCTATTCTGAAGACCTTGATCCGCACCAAGTGGGTCACGCTGTTCAATATCGCAACCCGGGATTTTGTCGCGCCGGAGCTGATCCAGGCTGAGTGCAACGGTCAGGCGTTGGCGCGTGAGATCGCCTTGCGGCTGGATGACGCCGACCTGCGCGCTCTGCAGGTCACACGACAGTCGCAGGCCTTGCTGAAAATGGGTCGCGGCGGCCCCGATCCAAATGAGGCCGCCGCGAATGCCGTACTATCCCTGGTTGGTCGCGCTTAACGCTTGTCGACCGATACGAAGCTGCGCGCGGGCGCGCCCGTATAGATCTGGCGCGGGCGGCCGATTTTCTGGGAGGGATCTTCGATCATTTCCTTCCACTGGGCGATCCAGCCCACGGTGCGGGCCAGAGCGAACAGCACCGTGAACATCTCGGGTGGAAAGCCGAGCGCGCGCAGGGTGATGCCGGAATAGAAGTCGACGTTCGGATAGAGTTTGCGGTCCACGAAATAGGGATCGCTCAGGGCGACTTTTTCCAGCTCGATAGCGACCTGCAGGATCGGGTCGTTACCGGCACCGACTTCGGCCAGCACTTCATGACAGGTCTTCTGCATGACCGTCGCGCGGGGGTCGTAGTTTTTGTAAACGCGATGGCCGAAGCCCATCAGCAGATAGCGGCGATCTTTGACGCCCTGCACGAATTCCGGGATCTTATCGACACTGCCGATCTCGGTCAGCATGTTGAGGCATTCTTCATTCGCCCCGCCGTGCTTGGGACCCCAGAGCGAGGCGATACCGGCGGCGATACAGGCGAAAGGATTGGCACCTGACGACCCGGCCAGGCGAACGGTCGAAGTCGAGGCGTTCTGTTCGTGGTCGGCATGCAGGATGAAGATACGGTCCATGGCCTTGGTCAGGACAGGGTTCGGAACCCAGTCCTCCGCCGGAACCGAGAAGCACATACGCAGGAAGTTCTCTGCGTAGGAAAGCTCGTTGCGCGGATAGACGAAGGGCTGGCCACGGAAATACTTGAAGGCCCGCGCCGCAATGGTCGGCATCTTGGCGATCATCCGGTGTGCGGAGATCATCCGCTGGGCCGGATCATTGACGTTGGTGCTGTCGTGATAGAAGGCCGAGAGCGCGCCAACCGCACCGGTCATAATCGCCATCGGGTGAGCATCGCGCCGGAAACCCATGAAAAACCGGTCGAATTGCTCATGGATCATCGTGTGGTAGGTGATGTTTTTCTCGAACTCCTCGAACTCCGGCGCGGTCGGCAATTCGCCGTGCAGGAGCAGGTAGCAGACCTCGAGGAAGCTCGACTGTTCTGCCAACTCGGCGATCGGGTAGCCGCGATGCAGCAAAATGCCCGCATCGCCATCGATGAAGGTAATCTTGCTTTCGCAGGATGCCGTCGACATGAAGCCGGGATCATAGGTGAACACGTCGGCTTCCGCGTAGAGCTTGCGGATATCGACCACCGCCGGACCGTCCGTGCCGCGGAGCACCGGAAGTTCGACGGTCTTTCCGTCAATCTCGAACTTCGCTGTACTGCCCATAAGACCCCCTTCGCTCTTGCGAGATAGAACACCTGTTTGAGCGCTTATACCCCTTTACGCAGGGAGAGAAAGCGCGTCGTCAATTCGACCCAGGCTCTCGTCGCGCCCCAGCGCGGTCATGGTTCCAGCAAGATCCGGTGCAGGCGCGCCGCCCGAAAGAACCGACCTCAACGGCGCGCCGAACTTGCCGATGCCGACACCGTCTGCCTCCGCGAACGCGCGGACAGCGATTTCAAGACCCGGAACACACCAGTCCCTGACCTCGGCCAAGGCAAGGCGAAGTCTGGCCAGCCGCGCTCGCGTCTCTTCGGTCAGTTGCTCAAGCGCCTTTGGGGGCAATTCCAGAGGCCGCGACTTTAGCGCAAACATCACCGCGTCGGCCAATTCGAGGGTGGTCTTGACGCCATCCCGGACAAACGGGATCACGGTTGCAATCAGGGTCTCGTCACCCTGGCGCAGATGAACCTCGCGGCTTTTGAGGATGGTCGAGACGAGCACGGCCA
>JANORH010000331.1:0-3097 GCA_031415215.1 Alphaproteobacteria bacterium
AGCGTGTCGCGCGCCAGGGAATCCGTCGCCATCTACACCAACGACCGAGCCAGGCTCGTTTCCGCCATCAACGAACGCGCGGGCGTGGCACAGACCGCGCTAGGCGATGCCGCTCTGGCATCTCCGCAGGCGAGCCAGGCACTGGGTGCCGGATTGGGATGATGCACGGATTCACTATTGGTTCCAGCTAACCCGACTCGGGGAAAAGGCAATTGGCCGGATTTGGACGGGGAGCTTACATTTGGGCCTTCGCCGCGAATGACAAGGTTTGGGCCGGGAGCCGCCAATTTGGCCTTTAGCGCGGGGGCGGCGGCAGCCGCCAACAAAGCCGACGTCCCTGGTCAATAAGTGCCCTTCAGAACCTTCCATACATTCAGGTGCAGTCTGCGGGGCGTGAAAGGCAAGATAGTTGGACGCTGCCGACAGTCGCCTTCTGGGGGCAAATCGAACTAAGCGTCCGTCCGTTCATCGGGAGCGTGGGCGACGGCTTTGTTGGACTTGCCCGCCATTCCCAACGGAGTTGCTGAACGTCGGCTTTCGCCAGGAGCAGACATTTGCGCGGGTGCCCGAGCGACGTCGTCGAAAGTTTAGGGTTGGACCGTGTCCTGATAGTCCGCTTGTGATTTACGATGGTCGGTAAGGCCCCGCATCCTTGGGCACGCCGCTCCGCTACTGCCGCGCCATCTCTGCTTCGCCGACGGCTTCGCCGTCGAGCGCCTGATCGTCGTTCATGGTCACGGTTACCTTGCGCAGCAGGCCCGTGAACGCGAACGGGGCAGCGTAGTCGCTGACCGGGCTGCCGCGGTCCAGGCCGATGTCGAGGCCCGACCAGCTGATCAGGGTGTGGAAGCCCAGCGGGGTCGTGGTTTCGCCCGCCGGGACGCCGTCAATCAGCAGCACGATCCGCCGCCCGTCCGCTGCGGGCCGCACAGCGACGCCTAGCCGGTGATGACCGGACTCCACCGGCCGGTCGCTGACCACCACCGCGTGGGTCCCGCCGATGTTGAGATCGTGGACCAGCCGGCCGTTGCGCAGGAACAGCGAATAGCCGCTGGTCATGTCGCCGTGGGCGATCAGCACCCCTTCGTCGCTGGCCTCGATGCGGACGTCGGCCTCGATGCGGTAGCTACGGCTGCGCACGTCCGGCGCGACGTCGGTGGGGACGTGGCCCATGCCCTTGTGGAACACGTATCGGGTACGTGCGCCGCGGAATCGCTGGGCATTCTCGGCGAATCGGGGGCCGAAGCGGTCGTCCAGGGGCAGGACTTTGCCGGCCTCCGCCAGCCGCCACCACTCGGCCTTCAGCATTTCCAGTTTCTCCGGATGCTCGGCGGCGAGGTCGCGGCTTTCCGAGAAGTCCTTTTCGAGGTGGTATAGCTCCCAAACGTCGTCCTCGAACGGTCGGCCCGGCGGGTGATAGGCGACCGCCTTCCAACCGTCCTTCACAAGGCCCCGGTGGCCGAACATCTCGAAGTACTGCGGCTTGCTCTTGGCGGGCGCGCCGGGGTCGGTCAGGGAGGCGGCGAAGCTGGAGCCCTCCAGCGGCATCTGGCTCACGCCCGCAATGCTTTCCGGCGGCGTGAGGCCCAGCATCTCCAGCAGGGTCGGGACCACGTCGGTGGCGTGGGTGAACTGCGGCCGGGTCTCGCCCGCCGCCCTGATCCCTGCTGGCCAGTTTAGCACAAGCGGATCGCGGATGCCGCCGCCATGAGTGTTCTGCTTGTAGCGCCGCAGCGGCGTATTGCTGGCCATCGCCCAACCGAGCGGGAAATTGGTGTGGGTATCGGGCCCGCCGATGTCGTCGATGCGGGCCAGCTTTTCGGCCATCGGCTCGGGCTTGCCGTTTAAGGGGCCCATGGCGTTGACCATGCCCAGAAGTCCGCCCTCCTGGCTGGCGCCATTGTCGGAGAGGACCAGGAAGAGCGTGTCGTCCCTCAGGCCCGCTTCTTCCAGAAAGGACACCAGCCGCGCCAGATGCTGGTCGGCGTGCTCGAGCATGGCGGCGTAGGCGGCCTGCAACCGCGTGAAGACCCGCTGCTCGTCAGGGGCGTGGTCTGCCCATGCGCGGACACGATCGTTGCGCGGCGGCATGACGGTGTCGGCCGGGACGATTCCCATGGTTTTCTGTCGCGTCAGCCGCCGTTCGCGTTCGACGTCCCAGCCTTCATTGAACACAGCATCGTATTTCAGGATCAAATCGCGCGGCGCCTGGTGCGGCGCGTGGCAGGCGCCCAAGCCGATCCAAGTCAGCCAGGGAGTGTCAGGCGCGTCGGCCGTATGGTCGGCGATGTAG
This sequence comes from Alphaproteobacteria bacterium, assembly GCA_031415215.1. Taxonomy (GTDB): domain Bacteria; phylum Pseudomonadota; class Alphaproteobacteria; order Caulobacterales; family Caulobacteraceae; genus Phenylobacterium. The sequence continues at coordinate 2,294 of JANORH010000331.1, forward strand.
CGGATGGCCTGATCAATCAAGTCCTGAGTCAGGTGATAGCCCGTCTCGTATGTCCCGAGCGCCGCGACCGGCGTGTTGTCGCGCACCAGCTCGGGCGAATACTGGTCGGTCTCCGCATCCAGGAAGCCATAGAAGCGGTCGAAGCCTCGACCCAGCGGCCAGCCGTCGAACGGCCCGGTGGCGCCGCTCTCGGTCAGCGGCGTCACATGCCATTTGCCCAGCATGTAGTTCCGGTAGCCGTGCGGGCGCAGCATCTCTGGCAGGATGCCGGCCTCTTTGGCGATTTTGCCGCGATAGCCGGGATAGCCGCTGTCGAAGTTGGCGAGGCATCCCACCCCGACGCTGTGGTGGTTCCGTCCCGTCAGCAATGCCGCCCGGGTGGTCGAGCACATCGCCGTGGTGTGGAACCCTGTGTAGCGCAGGCCCCCGGCGGCGAGGTGGTCGATGGTCGGAGTCTCGATCGGTGAGCCGTAGCAGCCGTAGTCGGAGAAGCCGACGTCGTCGAACAGCACCACCAGGATGTTGGGCGCGCCCTCCGGCGGCCGGGCCTTCGCCGGCCACCAGGGCGTCGAGTCCTTGATCGTGCGCCCGATTTTGCCGGCCATGGCCGCTCCCCCGCGATTTGTCATCGCATGCCTAGTACAAATCGAGAAGGTTACCAGCGCGCAACCAGGGTGATCAGTCGCCGCTGAGCCGTAGGGCGACGCGGCAGCGAAGGCCGTCAGGGTCGAAGGCCATGGTGGTCTCGCCGTTCATATCGACCTGGATCGACCACTGGATCAGGCGTGAGCCGAAGCCCTGGCG
>JANORH010000332.1:0-7171 GCA_031415215.1 Alphaproteobacteria bacterium
ATCATCTGCAGGAACATCTCGTCGCCCCGCGCGGTCTGCTCCACCACCATGGCGGCGAAGAAAGCGGTGAGGAACAGGGTGAAGGCACCGTGACGGTAGTGATGGCGCAAGTCATCAAGACTGTAGCCCGTCACGCCAAGGTCGGTCAGCGTGCGGTGATAAAGGCGCAACAGTTCGGGTTCTGCGGCCCTGCGTTCGTCGGGTTTCAGCGCGCCCGCCAGGAAATAGGCCACGTCCATGGAGCCCGGCCCATAGGCGAAGGATTGCCAGTCCAGAACCGTACAAGGATGACCGCCCGCTGACGTTCCGAACATCATGTTGTCTGGCCGGAAATCGTTGTGGGTAAGGCACCGGGGACCATTGTACAGCGCTCCATACCCGGTCCAGCGGGTTGAGATCGCCTCGCCGACCTTGATGGCGTCTGGCGTCACCCGGTCGCCGTAGCGGGCGCGAAAGCCTTGCCAGAGCCCCCCGACCAGGCCGCCCGTCACCGGGCTGGCGGGCGCGGCTTTCGAGCCAGACACCCATGCGAGCTCGTCCAGCCCGTCATCGGCCCAGAAAGACGCGTGCAGGCGCGCGGCCTGGATCATGACCAGTCGGGCCTGATCCAGCGTGACGCCCTTGAGCTGGTCGCCCTGCTGCGCGGGGGCCAGATCCTCCATCATCAGGGCGAACTCGCCCGTGGCCTCGTCGACATCTGTGAACCAGACGCGCGGCGTCTGAACCAACGCCTTTTCAGCCAGTTGCTGGTAGAATTTCACCTCGCGCAGATAGTTGCCCAGCATCACGCCCGTACTGCGGCTTTCGTCATTGGCGGCTGGAAACTTGCCAACCAGCGAGGCCGGCGCGCCCGGCACCGCACGTGTGTAGTCCAGTTTGAACCGGACGCTGTCGCCGATCTGGCCCGTGCCCACATTGGCGGCGGTGAACCCGGAGACCTCGGCGTCGACCCCGGCGTTCTGCAGCACGGCCGTCAGCCAGGCCGCGTCGACCGCGCCGGGGCGGCGGATATCGGGGATCATGCGGGCATCTGGTGCACGTAGACTTCGTTGAGAGCGATGCGGTCGCCCTTCAGGATCACCAGATCGAAGCCACGCATACGGCCCGCTGCGCCATCGGGGCCGATGGCCGCATACCAGCGCCCGCAGAACCCGCCGTCGATGGCCCAGGTTTCCTCGGGCGTATAGATCGTGGGTGGCATGGCGGCGAACAGGCCAATGAGATAGCCACCCAGCGCCGCATGCCCGGTCAGACCCACCGCCGTCTGGGCGTCCCTGTAGACGCAGTCGTCAGCGTAGAACCCCAGCAACCGGGGCACGTCCTTGTCGGACCAGGCCTGAAGCCAACGGGCGTTGAAATCGGCGATGTCCATGGTGCCTAGCCTTCCAGAACGCGGACGCGGTGGGCCTCGGTGAAGGTCTCGGGCGGCAGCACTTCGGGGCCGATCATGGCGACCATGGCGTGTGCTTTCAGGCTCGGATCGATTGCGCCCCGCGTGTGATAACTGTGGCGCTGCGCCCGGCCCGCCTCCCCGAACTCCATGTCCAGGGCTGACGTCAAGCTGGCGGCGAACCGCAACCGGCGCATGCGCTCGGTACGCTCTTCTGCATAGGGTGCGAAGGCCGCCATCGACCAGTCGTCGCCGGCCTTCAGGATCTCGCTGACGATGCGGACGTCACGATAGGTGATCGACAGCCCCTGGCCGATGATCGGATCGTTCCACCCGGCGGCATCACCGATCAGGACCACGCCTTCGGCAAACGGCTGGTCGGTCCAGCTGTCGGCGTTGAGATAGCTGAACAACGGCCCCGCTGGCCGACCGGCGACCAGGTGCTTGTTCTCCGGGCTACACGACATCGCAAAGGCATCGAGGAACCGGCGCGGGCCTTCGGGCCCCGTAAACCGGCGGGCCTCGTCCAGTGCATAGCCGCCATAGACCCGCACCTTGCCGCCGCCCTGCGGGAACGCGAGAAAGCCGAAATCCCCCTCGGTGCCAATCGCTTGCAGATCGTCTGACCAGCCTTCGACATCTTCCACCAGCAGGCCGGCAAACCAGTGATGCGGCTTGTCCTGATGCAGAACCACACTGGCGGCTTCGCGGACCATGGACGTGCGACCATCAGCACCGATCAACAGCCGGGCGGTCGCGGTTCTCATCTGGCCGTTGTGTTCGAAGGTAACGCGCGGTTCCGCGCCGACGGTTACGGCTTCGACCCGCACGCCGCGCAAAGCCTCGGTCCCGGCGGCCACGGCGGCGTCGAACAGGGTCTGGCAATGTTTGGGATGGCCAAGGCAGAGTGGACCGGGGATCCCCGGGCGAAATATCCCCAGCGGCAGCGTCTGGGCTTCGGCTTCGGTAGGTTCCAGATCTTCGTCATAGGTTACATGACGGGTCAAATGGTGTCCGCCCACCGCCATCAGCAGATCATAGAGCCCCACCTGCTGCACCTCGGCCACGCCCCAGGGCGCGATCCACTCGCCGCGCACCCGGTCCTCATAGACATCCGACTGCTCCAGCAGCAGCACAGAACGCCCGGCAGACGCCATCACCTGCGCCAGCGCCGACCCGCCGATGCCACCGCCGACAATGATGAGGTCGTAGTCCGCCATAGTCCGGTTCCTTGCGCATCGGGAGCGGACCACGCCGACGTTGCGTCATCCAAGCTTATTCGCGAGCGTCAGGGCGTTTCGTAAATCCGATAGATCGGCCCGGTCCGCGTCTGCTCGCCGACCCCGACGGCGATCACATCATTCAACCACCGATACTTCTCATGACCGCATTCGAACCGCGCGATCATGGCCAGGGAGTATTCCGAGGGCTCCAGCATTTCACCCTTGGCGAAACGCACCATGACCTCGGGCGCAGCGAGAAACCGACCCTGATACGTCAGGTAGATCAGTGCCTTGTCGCCAGCGTCCAGCGTCAACCGGACATCGATGGTCATGACGCCGTCGGCGCGGTTCACGAACCAGTCGGCACCGCCCAGCACGGTTCCGGTCAGACGCTCCCCTTCAAATCTACCGCCCGTGACGGTTGCGACGCCACGTTGGCCGACCGGCACGGCCCCGATCCGCTGAATGCCGCGAAAGTCGACATCGAGCGTCAGGGTCGTCAAATGGCGAAGCTGCAGGCCATCCATCAGGACTGCACCGCACCGGCATCCAGGTCAGCGATGGCCGGCATGGTGCGGTCGGTCCAGGTACGGAACAGCGCCACGCCGCGCGCATTGGCGTGGTCCAGTGCCTTCATCTGTGGCGATTTGAGCGTAGGCAGCCAGGGCATGTCCAGAAGCGCAGGATCGCTATAGGTCAGCGCCAAACGCTGCATGGCGCTCTGGAACCCGGCCCCGGCACCCAGCGGCTTGCCCTCAAAGGTGACGACAACGGCGTCACCGATCCCCCCCTCGGTCTGCAAGACCTGTGTCAGCCATTGAGGAGTCACGGCATCAAGCGTTCGTGGAAAGTCCGGTTCCATCAGGTCATCTCGCGCAGGTGCGCACGCTCGTTCAGGCTGACCACGTTGCGTTGGCCGCTGCGGGCGCACATGAAGCGGTGGATGCTGGTGTAGTCGGGCTCGAAGAACAGGCGAGGCGTCATGCCCAGCACATGGTTGGTCCAGACGTTGATGACGCCGCCGTGGCAGAACACCGCCACCCGCTTGCCGGCATGGCTCTCCACGATCTCCTCCAGGGCCGCCACGACGGTGGCGTGAAAGCCGGCAATATCGACACCGTGGTCGCCCTGGGCCATCGCCAGCCAGGCCTCATAGTTGTCGCGCTTCAGTTCCTCCATGGGCACATAGCGGCCGGAGTCGCGGTCGAACTCGGCAATGCCATCGTGCTGGGTCACAGCGTGCCCGGCCTGGGCGGCAAACGGCTCCGCCGTCTGGATCGCGCGCATCATGGTCGAGGCGAACACGGCGTCGATTTTCTCATCAGCCAGCCAGGCCGCGACCCGATGGGCCTGGTCCAGCCCCTTGGCGGCCAACGGAGGGTTGGACGTATCGTGGCGGCGTTCCGGCAGGCCGTGGCGGATCAGGATCAGTTCCATGGTCTTGATAGCTCCAGAAGGGCACTTGGCCCGATCACTGTGTGCGCCCGGCTACATCGGACGCCTGCGCCGGATCACGGCAGAGCTTGTCAGCCGGATGAATGTCGATCGGATTATCGATCCAGCCGGTCAAGGACGGCGATACCAGGTTGCGCGCGGCCCCCACGTAGAGAGGCGCGATTGGCGCATCGTCCAGAAGAATTTGCTCAGCCCGCCTCATCAGGGCGCGGCGTCGCGCATCGAGCGGCTCATATTGGGCAGCGGTTACCAGCCCATCGTAGGTGGGATTATTGTAGCGGCCGTAGTTCTGACCGCCGGAACTGGACCGCAGGAGATCCAGAAAATTCAGCGCGTCAAAACTGATCCAGCCCGCAGTTCCGATCTCGAAGTCTCCGTTCTCATAGGCCGCATAGGCAACCTGGGTTTCGTTCTGCTCCAGCGTTGCCGTGATTCCGATCGTGGCCCAGTCGGCCTGGATTGACGGAACGACCACCGAAATATCGCCGCCGCTCATGTGCTTGAGGACCAGCCTGAGTGGCCGTTGGGGGCCGTAACCGGCGGCTCGCAGCAGCCGTCTTGCCTCCATCTGGCGCTGCTCGAAGGTCATCGCCGCCCAGTACGGTTGGGCCGTCGAGGTATAGTCCTCGAGTCCCGGCGGCAGATAGTAGGTCGCCGGAACCTGTCCGCCAGCCAGCAGCTTGTCGGTGATAAACGCCCGGTCAATGGACATGCTGAGCGCACGGCGAACCCGGACATCCCGCAATGCAGGAACATCCGTCACGTTGAATGTGAGATAGGTCATGGAGGTCAACGGGCTCGCATGCACGTAGCCGGGAATCTGGTCCGGTCGGCGAAGATAGCGGAGCCGATTTGACTGGACGCCGAGGTTGAGATCGAGTTCTCCGGCACGGACCTGGCGCTCGGCAGCCACAGGATCAGTCGTGGGATAATAGGCGACCTCCTCGAAACAGGCCGGTGTGCCCCAATAGTTCGGGTTACGGCGCAGCACGATCCTGTCGCCGAGCCGCCAGGACTGCAGAGTGTAAGGTCCATTGCCAATGTAGCGGCCTGGCTTGACCCACGCCTCGCCATGGCTGGCAATGGCGTGGCGCGGGGCAGGACGCATGATCCGGTCTGCAGCCCAACTGGGCAGCGTCGGCCAGGGATGCTCCAGCCGGATGACCAAAATATCAGGTGCCGGTGCCTCTACCCCCAGCGCCTCAATTGGCGATGTCCCGCTGGCCACCTGCCTCCCGTTGCGGATCGGATACAACATAAAGGCGCTTAGCGAGGCGGTCCGCGGTGCCAGCGTGCGGCGCAGCCCGTAGACGAAATCTTCCGCCGTCAGCGGCGCGCCATCCGACCACTTCGTGTCGCGGAGCTTGAACGTCCAGACCAGACCGTCGGCGCTGACGGTCCACGACCGGGCGATTGCTGGCACGACGCGCCCATCCGCACCCCGTCGGGTCAAACCCTCGGAAAGCTGGCCGATAATGCGAGTTTCCCAGACGCCGGTCGCCTTGGCGGGATCCAGAGTCTCGGGCTCGGATTGGTTCCCGAACAGCAGGCAGCTTTGGCCCGCAGGGCAGGTCGGGCGAGAGGCTTTGCCTGTGCAGGCGCTCACTCCGCCGACGAACATGGCCAGCAACAGGATCCCGACGATCCAGCGACGCAGGTACACAACGACAGCTAGAACCGCGTACGCCATGGATCAGCAGGACATCACGTCTCGAACCGGAAGGCTGCGCCTTCCCGGCGAATGCGACCCGCCGTGGGTTCGGCATAGTGGGTGCCAATCACCAGATGCGATGCGTCCGCCCATTCGGTAAACATCCGGGCCCGGGTAACGGCGGCGGCTTTCTTGTCGCTGTCGAAGGATGGTGACCAGTCTGGGTGCGCCATCTGGCAGGGGTGATGGCTCATGTCGCCGGTGATGACAGCGGTTTCACCGTCCGACTCAATCAGCACGCTGACGTGACCCGGGGTGTGACCCGTGGTGGGGATCAGGCGCACATTCGGTGAGACCACGTGGTACAGGCCTACGAACTCAGCCAGGCCGGCGTCCAGGATAGGTTGCACCGAGTCTGCCAGGATCGCCTGTTGCTCCGCGTCGCCCTCGGCAGTCCAATGCTCGAACTCGGTGCGGCCCAGCAGGTACCGCGCATTGGGGAAGGTCGGGACGAACTTGCCGGCCACCAGCATGGTGTTCCAGCCAACATGGTCCACATGCATGTGAGTGCATATTACTGCGTCCACGCTTTCCCGCGTCCAGCCGGTTTCGGCGAACGCCTCCAGGAACCTGGTGGCCAGCGGATTGCCGCCGGTCAGGCCACGGGGCTTGTCGTTGCCGACGCAGGTGTCGACCACCAGCCGCAGGCCTGGTGCCTCGACCAGCAAGGCGTGGATCGAGAGCAACATCTGGTCTTGCTCGTTGACGAAGTTCGGATAGAGCCAGGGAATGGCCCGGAGCGCGGCGGGAGTCGCTTCCGCGATGAACCCACCCTCCGCGCCAGCGGGAATCGGGACCTGCATTTCCTGGACGCGCGTGATCTTGACCGCGCCGACCTGCCAACTGAGCATTCCGCCCTCCCCCAAAGGTTGATTGGACCGAGCCTAGAGCCATTCCCGCGCGGAAGGAAACTAACCGCCGGCCTCGCCCGGTATCGCCCTTGCCACTGCCAGCTGACGCAGGTTTTCCTCATGATCCGCACGGCTCAGCTTGTAGGTCGACATCACTGCCAGCATCGCCAGCCATAGACTGAGGATGCTCGGCGCATAGAAGGCACCCAGCCGCCACAGTGCATCTGCCGTCACCTCCGAGGGACTGGCACCGGCCGGGAACTGCGCCATTGCCAGGACGAACCCCGCCGTGATCACGCCCAGGCCCTGCACCGACTTACGAATGAAGGTCGATGCCGCAAAGAAGATGGCCTCTGAGCGTCGACCGGTCTTGAGTTCGGCCTGTTCCACCAGATCCGACAGCATTGAGGCCGACAGCACCTGGAAACAGATGATCAGACCGGTGTCGATCATCGAGGTCAGCAGGACGAACCAGAAGATCTCTGGCGTGCCGTTGTCGGGCAGTACGCCCAGCAGCCGCAGCACGATCGGGGTCGGCGAG
>JANORH010000333.1:0-23854 GCA_031415215.1 Alphaproteobacteria bacterium
CGACCGTCGAGGGCGAAGTCAAGAACGCCACCGAGTTCGGCCTGTTCATCGGTCTGGAAAACGACATCGACGGCATGGTCCACCTGTCCGATCTGGACTGGGCGATCCCCGGCGAGGAAGCCCTCGCGAAATATACCAAGGGCGAGATGGTCAAGGCCCGCGTCCTGGACGTGGATGTCGAGAAGGAGCGTATCTCGCTGGGCATCAAGCAACTTGGCGGCGACCCCATGCAGGGCGACACCTACCGCAAGGGCCAGACGGTCACCGTCACGGTCACCGAGATCACCTCGGGCGGTATCGAAGTGAAGTTCGGCGAGGATGAAGCCCCGATGTCAGCCTTCATCCGCAAGTCGGACCTGAGCCGTGACCGCGCCGATCAGCGGCCCGAGCGCTTCGCCGTCGGCGATCGCATGGACGCCCAGATCACCAACATCGACAAGGCCGCCCGTCGGGTGTCTCTGTCGGTGAAAGCGCTGGAAATGGTCGAGGAAAAGGAAGCCATCGAAAAGTTCGGCTCGTCAGACTCCGGCGCTTCGCTGGGCGACATTCTGGGCGCCGCGCTCCGCGAGAAGGCTCAGAAGGAGTAGTCGTTCACGCCTGACGTCATCTGCAAACGGCGGATCGGGGAACCGGTCCGTCGTTTTCTTTTGCAGGTCAATGACCCAGCGCGGCTCACTGCACGTCAGAGTTGCCACTTGAATCTGATCTTTGACCCTTGACCCGAGCGTTGGGGGACTCCTTATTGCGCCTTGATCGACGTGACGCCTTCCTCCTATGGTCGCGCCGGTTCGAGGGGCCCCATGATCAAGTCCGAACTCATCGCGAAGCTTGCGGAAGAAAATCCGCATCTGACCCAGCGCGACATCGAGCGCGTGGTAAGCGTGATTCTGGAGCGGATGATCGAGGCGCTGGAGCAGGGCGGCCGTGTCGAACTTCGCGGTTTCGGTGCGCTGTCCGTGCGATCGCGCGGCGCGCGAGCCGGCCGTAACCCACGCACGGGCGAATCGGTAAGGGTCCGAGCCAAGCATGTTCCATTCTTCAAGAGCGGCAAGGAACTGCGCGAGCGACTGAACGCCGACGACGAGTAACTGGGCTTCCGGAGTTTACTACCATGTCGATCGTATCCGAGTTCCGCGAATTCATCGCCAAGGGCAATGTGATTGATCTCGCTGTCGGCGTGATCATCGGCGGTGCGTTTGGCAAGATCGTCACCAGCCTGGTGGACCAAATCATCATGCCGCCGGTTGGCTTGATGCTGGGCGGCCTGGATTTCTCCAAGCTCCAATGGGTGCTCAGGCCCGATGATGCAGCGACTGCGGCCTCCGAACTGGTGGCGATCCAGTACGGTGCCTTCATCAACACCATGATCCAGTTCCTGATTATGGCCTGGGTGGTATTCCTGCTGGTCAAGGGTGTGAATGCCATGCGTCGTGCCGATGCGGCCGCGCCCGAAGCTGCGCCTGCGCCGCCGGCGCAAGAGGTGCTGTTGATGGAAATTCGTGACCTGCTGAAGAAATAGCCGGGCCTTTCCCTCCCTTAAGGGGGAGGGGCGACTTGCCGAAGGCAAGCGGGGTGGGGGACTGACGTTCAAGACACCGAGCCCGGTCGTGACCACCCCACCCTGACCGCGTTGCGGTCTGTCCCTCCCCATTAAGGGAGGGAGAATGGAGCATCATGACGCCTGCCACCAAAATCTGCGGGGTATCGACGCCTGAGGCAGTACGTGCAGCAGTAGAGGGCGGCGCGGCGTTTCTGGGGTTCATGTTCTTTCCGCAGAGCCCGCGAAACATTGACCCCGAGGCGGCGGCCCGGTTGACACCGCCTGCAAGGGCCTGCGGCGTCAAGATCGTGGCCGTTTTGGTCGATCCTTCGGACAACGAGATCGACGCGGTCATGGCCGGTCTCGCGCCCGACCTGATCCAGCTCCATGGCAAGGAGCCTCCGGCGCGGGTGCGCGAGATCGGCGCGCGAACAGGGCGCGGGATCATCAAGGTGGTTCCGGTCTCGGAGGCTTCCGACCTTGCCGCCGCCAAACCCTATGAGTCGCTGGTCGAGCACCTGATGTTCGAGACCAAGCCTGCGAAGGACGCCGACCGCCCCGGCGGGCTGGGCGTGGCTTTCGACTGGACGCTTCTGAAGGACCGTCGGTTCGAGCGGCCATGGTTTCTGGCCGGGGGCCTCAATCCCTGGAATGTGGCTGAGGCGGTGGCGGCTTCGGGCGCGCCGCTTCTGGACGTTTCCTCTGGCGTGGAACGCGGTCCCGGACTAAAGGACCCCGCCTTGATCCAGGCATTTCTCGACGCCGTTCGCCGCGTCCCGTGAGCTCCAGTTGAACGCGCCCGCACGACCCAACGACTACACCGCCTATCCAGACGCTTCCGGGCGGTTTGGCGACTATGGCGGTCGCTATGTTCCCGAGACCCTGATGCCGCTGGTGCATGAGCTGGAGGCCGCCTACCGCGCAGCCCAGGCGGACCCTGCGTTCCAGGCCGAACTGGACAGCTTCCTGACCCATTATGTTGGCCGCCCGTCGCCGCTCTATTTCGCCAGCCGCCTGACCGACCATTACGGCGGCGCGAAGATCTATTTCAAGCGCGAGGAGCTCAATCACACGGGCTCGCACAAGATCAACAACTGCATGGGCCAGATCCTGCTGGCCCGCCGCATGGGCAAGACCCGGATCATCGCCGAGACCGGTGCTGGCCAGCACGGCGTGGCCTCAGCCACCGTCTGCGCCCGTTTCGGTCTGCCGTGCGTGGTCTATATGGGCGCGGTCGACGTCGAGCGGCAGAAACCCAACGTGTTCCGCATGAACCTGCTGGGTGCCCGCGTCGAGGCCGTCACATCCGGCTCGGCGACCCTCAAGGATGCCATGAACGAGGCACTGCGCGACTGGGTCACCAACGTTCACGACACCTACTATCTGATCGGCACGGCGGCGGGCATGCATCCCTATCCGGAGATGGTCCGCGACTTCCAGTCGGTGATCGGCAAGGAAACCCGCGCGCAGATGCTGGTGGCCGAAGGGCGGCTTCCCGATGCTGTGGTGGCCTGCGTCGGCGGTGGTTCCAACGCCATCGGCATCTTCCACCCGTTCCTGAACGACGAGGGTGTCAAGCTGATCGGCGTCGAGGCGGCGGGCGAGGGTATGGAGACCGGGCGTCATGCCGCCGCGATCAATGGCGGCAGGCCGGGCGTGCTGCACGGCAACATGACCTATCTGCTGCAGGACAACGCGGGTCAGATTACAGAGGCGCATTCCATCTCTGCCGGACTGGACTATCCCGGTATCGGGCCGGAGCATTCCTGGCTGCACGACGTGGGCCGCGCCTCCTACCAGACAGCAACGGACACCGAATCCCTCGACGCGTTCAAGCTGTGCGCCGAGCTGGAAGGCATCCTGCCCGCTATCGAGACGGCCCACGCGCTGGCCAGGATCGGCGATATTGCCCGCGATGTCGGCAAAGGCGGGATCGTGGTGCTCAACTTCTCGGGCCGTGGCGACAAGGATGTGGCCACCGTGGCGGCGCACCTGGGAATGTCGATTTGACCAAGGCGCGGATTGACGCCCGCTTTGCCGCGCTCAAGGCCGAGGGCCGCGCGGCATTCGTGGCCTATGTGATGGCTGGCGATCCCGACGCAGCAACCGCGCTGGCCATCGTCAAGGGCCTGCCCGGTGCCGGTGCGGACATCATCGAGCTGGGGTTCCCGTTCTCCGACCCGATGGCTGAGGGCCCGCCGATCCAGCGTGCTGCGCAACGGGCGCTGGCCAGGGGCATGACCCTGAAGGGGACGCTGGATCTGGCGCGCGCGTTCCGTGAGGGTGACCGCGATACGCCGATCATCATGATGGGCTATACGAACCCGCTGGTGACCTGGGGCTACGAGGCCTTCGCGCGGGATGCCGCCGCGGCCGGGATCGACGGGATCATTGTGGTTGATCTTCCGCCCGAGGAGGCTGACCCGCTAGCCGATGCCCTCGACGCCAATCAGCTGTCGCTGATCCGCCTGGCCACACCCACGACCGACGAAAAGCGATTGCCGGTGGTGATCAACCGGACGTCGGGTTTTGTCTATTATGTCTCGGTGACCGGCGTCACCGGGGTCAAGGAAGCCAACGCTGCCACCGTCGCACCACATGTGGAACGAGTGCGCAAAGCCTCTGGTTTGCCGGTGGCTGTGGGCTTCGGGATCAAGACGCCTGAGCGCGCCGCTGCCATCGCCCGCGTCGCTGATGCTGTGGTCGTCGGCTCTGCACTTGTGGACGAAGTGGCCGAAGCAGTGGAATTGAACGAAGACGTTACCGAGCGGGTGCTTTCCAAAGTGCAGACTCTGGCTAAGGCTATACGTCTTGCGCGTCGGGACCCGGGGGCGGTCTGAAAAACCATGGCGATGGCTGAACAGCGAAACGATAAACCCGGCCGTGCGGCCCCCCGTGAGCGACGCGGCTGGCTGTCCCGGATTGCACCCGGCGTCCGCAATTTTGCCAAGCGCGATACGCCCGACAATCTGTGGGTAAAATGTCCCGAAACCGGGGAGATGCTGTATCGCCCCGACCTCGAGGCCTCGCTGTGGGTCACGCCGTCCGGCCACCACATGCGGATCGGGGCACAGGCGCGGCTCGACTGCACCTTTGATGACGCGCGGTATGAGCGACTTGCCACGCCCTCCGTGATCGAAGACCCGCTGAAATTCCCCGACGACAGATCCTATGGCGACCGCCTGAAAGCGGCCCGCAAGGCCACCGGTGAGCAGGACGCCATGGCCGTAGCCTACGGGCATCTGATGGGCCAGCCAGCCGTGGTGATCGTCCAGGACTTCGCGTTCATGGGCGGCTCGCTGGGCATGGCGGCGGGCGAGACCTTCATCATGGCGGCCAAGGAAGCCGTGAAGCGTGAAGTGCCGCTGGTGATCTTCACTGCGGCCGGCGGCGCACGCATGCAGGAAGGCACACTGGCCCTGATGCAGATGGCCCGCACTACTCTGGCGCTGAATGAAGTCAAGTCGGCGGGCCTGCCCTATGTGGTGGTGATGACCGATCCGACGACCGGTGGTGTGACCGCGTCCTACGCCATGCTGGGCGATGTGCATCTAGCCGAGCCCAATGCCACCATCGGATTCTCGGGCCGGCGCGTGATCGAGCAGACCATCCGCGAGACCCTGCCGCAGGGCTTCCAGCGCTCGGAGTTTCTGGTGGAACACGGCATGATCGATCAGGTCGTCGCCCGCGCCGGCATTCCGGAAAAGCTGAGCTCGATCCTGAAGACCCTCATGATGGGGCGTGAGCGTCTTTCCGCCGCCTGATGTGACCCACGATCCTAACCCTGGTGACCCGGGGCATGACCCGATCCGCGCCTCCGACGCGGTGATCCAGCGACTGCGCGCCAACCATCCGACGTTGATCGACCTGACCACAGGGCGTGTCGAGCGCCTGCTGGCCACGCTGGGGCGTCCGGATCTGAAACTGCCGCCGGTGATCCACGTGGCCGGAACCAACGGCAAGGGATCGACGGTCGCGTTCCTGCGCGCCATCGGCGAAGCGGCCGGGCTTCGGGTTCATGCGCTGACCTCGCCGCATCTTGTGCGGTTCGCAGAACGGATCCGGCTGGCGGGGACGCTGATCAGCGACATGCAACTTGCTGCTCTGATTGAACGCGTTGAGACGGCCAACGCTGGCGAGCCAATCAGTTTTTTCGAGATCACCACCGTGCTGGCCTATCTGGCGTTTGCCGAAACCCCGGCTGACCTCTGCGTCGTGGAGGTCGGGCTGGGTGGCCGCTTCGACGCCAGCAACGTCTTTGCCGCGCCCGCCGTCAGCGTGATTACACCCGTCGATTATGACCACGTCGAGATGCTGGGTCCCACTCTATCCAACATCGCCTGGGAAAAGGCCGGGATCATCAAGACTGGTCGTCCCGTGGTGGTGGCGCGCCAGCCGGACGAGGCGCTGGAGATGATCGAGCGCGAGGCCGATGACCGCATGGCCCCGATGCTATTGATGGGCCGCGATTTCGATGCCTGGGAAGAACGGGGTCGCCTGCTGGTGCAGATGCCCGACCGGTTGCTGGACCTGCCCGCCCCCAGCCTGTTCGGCGGCTATCAGTTCGCCAACGCTGGACTGGCGGTGGCGGCGGCGCTGACCTTCGATCACGATCTGGCCGACGATGATCTGGGTCGTGGCGTGGCGTCCGCCGTCTGGCCGGCGCGGATGCAGCGCCTGACCGCCGGCCCGCTGGCGGCGCTGGCCAGGGCCCGCGGTGCAGACCTGTGGCTGGATGGGGGCCACAACCCGCACGCCGGGCGCGCGCTGGCCGAGGCGGCGGCGCGCATCGTGGATCGCGATCCACGGCCCCTGGTGCTGGTGACCGGCATGTTCGCGCGCAAGGATGCCGAAGGATTCTTCCGCCCCTTTGCCGAGATGCGGCCCCGGGTGATCACCACCACCTTTGACAGCCCCATTGCCGCCAGCGCCGATGAGTTGATGGAAGCCGCCCTCCGCGCTGGCTTGGAACCGGAGACTTCGTCCAATGTCGCCGACGCCGTGGCCCGCGCCCTGGAGGCGGACGGCCTGCCGCCGCACGTGCTGATCTGCGGCGGGCTACACTTCGCCGGTGAGGTCCTGGCGATGAGCCAGGAGACCTGGCCGAGCTGACTTGACGTCCATCAGGCCGCGACGCCGGATTCAGCCAGCCATTCCAGGATCTTTTGCTTGGGCATGGCGCCGACCTTCATCGAGGTCATCTGGCCGTCCTTGAACAGCATCATGGTGGGGATGCCGCGCACGCCGTAGCGGGAGGGCGTTGTCGGGCTTTGCTCGATGTCGAGCTTGGCGACTGTCACCTTGCCCGCCAGTTCTTCGGAGATCTGCTCCAGAGCCGGGGCGATCTGTTTGCAGGGGCCGCACCATTCGGCCCAGAAGTCGACCAGCACGGGCTGGCTGGACCCCAGGACATCGGCCTGGAAGGATTCGTCGGTGACCTTGACGGTGCTCATTGGAAAACTCCTGTCGTGCGGGTTCGAAGGCAAGATCGTCCCGCGACGTTGAGACTGGCCATGTAGGCGGCGCGTGACCCTGTATCAACCCGCATGACGCAGCTCGGCAAGGGTTTGGGTCAACAGGTTTTCTGGGACCGGCATCAGCTTCGGACCGTCGGTCCAGACGATCGCCGCCTCGATCCGGCGGCCCGGGAAGATTTCGTGCAGGACGGCGGCATAGAGCGACATCTGCCGCAGGTAGGCCGGGTCGGCATCCTCGATACGGTCGGGCGATGGTCGATTGGTCTTGAAGTCCACCACCAGCACGCGGTCGGGCAACACCACCAGCCGGTCGATCCGGCCTGAAATGCGCAGGCCAGGAGGCAGGGTGCCAGCTCCGCCCACGACCGCAACTTCGGCGCGGGAGCCCTCGCCGAAAACTTCGGCGAAGCGATTGTCGTCCAGGACCGAGAGGGCTGCGGCGGCCATTTCGCCACGTTGATCATCGGTGAGCTCGGCCTCGCGCGCCAGCAGCGCCCGTGCGCCGGCCGCGCGTTCGATTGCGGGCAGGTCTGGGAGCAATTGTAGCAGCCGATGGATCAGGTCACCACGGCGGAAGCGGCCCAGCCCGCCGCGCGCCGACAGTGGCGAGGGGGTCGCAGCAATAGCGCCTTCGCCCAGGTCCGAAGGAGAGGCGTATCGCGCGAACGCTTCTGCGGGCGCCGAGGTGGCGGACCAGGCTGGCAGGGGCTGCACCGGTGTTATGTCCGCGTCACCATGCGCCACCCGGGCCGGATCGGTGCCAAAGCGCTGGAAGGTGCCTCCTGAGTCCTCAAGGATGCGGACGTGGTCTGCAATGTCGGTTTGGCCGAGGGCGTCGCGGATGGCTCCCCACCAGCCCTTGAGTTTGTCGGGATCCGTGCGCTCGGAACGCCGGCCGCACAGCACCAGCCGGTCACGGGCGCGGGTCAGGCCGACATAGAGCAGGCGGTAGGCCTCGGCCTCGTCACGGTCGGTGCGAGCCTGCCGCGCGGCGGCGCTGGCCGGGCAATCACGGGCGGCGGACGCGCACCACAGGACACCCTCATCGCCTGGCTTTCCCGCCCGCATCATAGGCGAACCACGCCCCGACTGGGTCACGGTGGTCTCAGGCAGGAAGACAATCGGCGCTTCCAGGCCCTTGGCGCCGTGGGCGGTCATCACCCGCACCTCGGGTCGCTCGGCCTCCATCTCGCGTTTGACGACAATATCGAGGTCGGCCAGTTCCGCGGTCAGGGTCTCGAGATTGTGAGCGCCACGGGCCTCGGCGGCCAGCACCTGATTGAGGAACTCGTCCAGCACGTCCTCGGCTTCGGCGCCCAGTCGGCCCAACAGCCGTCGGCGCATGGACTGGCCGTCGGCAGCGGTCACACCTGTCAGGCGGGCATAGAACTCGAACGGACGGGCTGTTCGCGCCGTCTCCAGCGCCACGTGCAGGAACGCCGTCGCCTGCGACCAGAGCGGTTGTTCGGCGGCCCTTCGTTGCAGGCGGATCCATAGTCGTTCGTCGCCGCGACCGTGGGCGAGCCCATAGATCCCGTCGTCATCCAGACCGCAGAATGGGCTCTTCAACAGCGCTGCCAGCGTCAGGTCATCCTGCGGGAACAGCGCGAAACGGGCCAACGCCAGCAAATCGTCGAAGATGATGTGGCCGCTCAAGGCCAGCCGGTCCGCCCCGGCCACCGGCAGTCCGGCCTGTTTCAGCGCCCGAAGAATCTCCTCGAACAACGCCTTTCGACGCCGCACCAGGATCAGCACGTCGCCGGCATGAGCGGTGCGCCACACCCGCGTCGACTTGTCGAATACGGCCTCGCCGTCCTTGATCAGTCGCGCGATCTCGGCAGCGATCCGGCGCGCCAGACGCCGGTTGGCGCTGTCCTCGGACTCCAGGTCCAGCGGGGTGTCCCAGGCTTCACGATCTTCGCCCTTTCGGTCGACTTCCAGATCCCAGACATCGACGCAGCCCGCGTGCTCGCGGCGCACTTCTGCGGGCCGGTGCGTGACCTGCTCGGGAATGTCGCGGGGCTGGATGGCCTGGGCAAGCACGTCCGGGGCGAAGACGGCATCCACAAAGCGAAGCACCTGCGGCGTTGAGCGCCATGAGGTGACCAGATCGACGCGCTGGAATTTATATCCGGCCTGGATGGCGCGCTCGTGGTGGAACTCGAACTTGCGCAGCAACAGTTCGGGCTGGGCACCCTGGAACGAATAGATCGACTGTTTCTCGTCGCCGACCACGAACATAGCCCGCTCCGGGCGACGATCCTCACCTTGCCCGTGTCCGGCAAAGAATTCGGCGGTGAGTGCGTCGACGATCTCCCATTGGTCCGGGGCCGTGTCCTGCGCCTCGTCCAGCAAGATGTGGTCGATGCCGCCGTCCAGCTTGTAGAGCACCCAGGAGGCTTCAGGCCGGTCGCGCAACAGATGACGGGTCTTTTCGATCAGGTCGGCGAAATCCAGCGCGCCGAGGGAGTCTTTTTCGATGGCGTAGGCTTTGAGATAGGCGTCGGCCAGGGTCAGGGCATCGTCGGTGTCGCGGGCGATCTGCGCGGCCAGGGTCCGCTGATGCAACAGTTCCAGCCGCTCCTGTTCGGCCAGCAACAGATACTGCAGCGCCGGTTCGGCCTTGAGGCAGGCGGCGTTGGAGACCCACTTGGCCGGTTCGTGGTCTTTTGTGAAAAACAGTGCCAATGCGTCTTCAAATGCAGGCCGGGGCGAGGCAGCCAGCGCCGCCAGCTTCTGCGCCCGCTCCAGATCGGTCTTGCCGCCGCCTGACAGAGTCTCGGAGGCCCGGCTGTAGAGGTTGCGATCCAGTGTCGCCATGCCGTCGGCGGCCAGCGTCTCGGGGTCAGAGTCGCGCGCTATGTCGACGGCCCGCCAGACCCACGCCCGCGCGCCGTTCAGCCCACCCTCGCGTGCCAGAAAGGTGCCGAGTGCGCTGCGGCGAGCCTCGAAGTCGGTGAACATCGACTGGAAGGCCTGGAAATCCAGCGCGATCGACATCCGGGCATAGGCGTCGGCGACGTCGCCGTCGGTATCGAGAACATGGTTGGCCACCAGCCGTCGCGCTGCGGCGGCAACAGCGCCGGAGGCAGGGTCATCCATCACCCGGAAGCTAGGCGAGACACCGGCCTCCAGGGGAAAGCGGCGCAGCAGCTTTTCGCAGAAGGCGTGGATGGTCTGGATTTTCAGGCCGCCGGGGGTCTCGAGAGCGGCGGCGAACAGGCTACGGGCCTCGGACAGATCCCTGGCGTCAAAGCTGGCCGGCAGGCGGGCCTGGAGTGCACCCAACTCACCACGCAGCCGGGCATCACTGGCCACAGACCAGTCTCCCAGCACCTGGAACAGCCGGCGCTGCATCTCGGCTGCGGCTGCCTTGGTGTAGGTAACACAGAGGATCGCCTCGGGTCGTACCCGGGCGACCAGCAATCGCGCGACGCGGTCGATCAAGGTCTTGGTCTTGCCCGAACCCGCGTTAGCCGTGACGAAGGCCGACAGCGTGGGGTCGGCGGCACGTTCCTGGGGATCTCGGGTCCGTTCAGCGAGGTCCTGGCTCAATCCTCGCTCTCCTCGCCACTGGTGGACCACTCGAACACCCGGGCGAGGTGATCGTAGTCGGAGGCATAGAGCTTCACGAACTGCGGGGCTGTGCGGCTGGCATAGCCCTGCGTCGGGTCGGCGTAGCGCTCCACCAGCTGAACCATGCCCCCAAAGGCGCGGTCGGCCGCGTCCCGGCTGTTGAGCATTTTCTCGTTGTCGCCTTCGGGTGTGGCGCGAACTTCTTCCCGGCCCGGAGGGCGGCGGCCCGTCACCTGCAGATAGGTCAGTTCCCCCGGCTCGGCGCGTCCGATGTCCACAAAACCACCGCGCGCCAGGATCGCCGCAGTCAGGGTCAGTTGCGGCGAGAACCCGCTGTGGACCATCTTCTTCGACGGCGCGCCGCCGGTCTTGAAATCCAGCACGTGGCCCAGGCCGTCGGGGCTGACCTCGATGCGATCGGCCTTGGCCGCCAGGGTGAACGGGCGGCCGGCAATCTCCAGCGTCAGCTTGCCGGTTTTTTCCACGAAGATCGCGCGGCCATCCGCCCGCCGCGCGGTCTCCAGTTCGACCACCCACGCTGCGGCTTCACCGGCCAGGGCCGCCTCGCGCGCCAAGGCGTCACGGGGCATGCCGGCCTTGGTCAGTTCGGCCATGTACAGAGTTTCGAAGAAGCCAGCGGCGTCAATCGGAAGGTCGGTAGGGTGGGCCAGTGTAAAGTGCTCGAATGCGGCGTGGATCGCCGTGCCGCGCGCACGAGCCTCCACCTGTTCGTCGGGACGCTCCAGGGCATAAAGGCGCAGGATGTCGCGCGCCCAGACGGCATAGGGATCACGCGTCAGGGTCTCGATCCGCGTGACGAACAGGCGGTTGGGTCGATGCTCCACCGGTGGATTCGGCGCGGGGCGCGGATAGGGTTGGTAGGTCGTCGGCGCGTCGAGGTTTCGCGCCCATGCCAGCACGTCGGCTCTGCCGGGGATAGCGATGTCCGCGCCCCGCGCCAGGGTTTCCAGCCGCCACAGCCAACGCGACTTGACCGTCGGCGCGCCTTCTCGACGCGCGGTGTGCAGCAGGATTACTTCGGGCGCGCAGGCCGCTTGCGCGAAATCGTGAGCTGAAAGGCCGATACGCCGCTCGGGCGACGGCAGGCCCAGGGTCTCGCGCATCGGTCGCGACAGGAAGGGGTCGATCCCGGCCCCGCCTGGCCAGACGCCTTCCTCCAGGCCGGCGAGCACCAGCCGATCGGCTCTTACCAGTCGCGCTTCGATAGCCCCCAGGATGCGCAAGCGTGGGTGGGTGGCGCCGCCTGCACGTATCGTCTCGCTGTCCATCAACCGCTGCAGCAGGTCAGCGAACTGGCGCGGCGTCACCGCAGGAAGCGCGTCGCCCTCGCTGATCAGACCGCTTAACAGTCGCGCCATGGCCTCGCCGCCATGACCGGCCCAGAGGTCGCCGGTGTGGCCCTCAACGTCGGCGCTCACGGCCTCCATTGCGGTTGTGATGCGCCGTGCTGCCAGCGCAGCCGAGCCCCTATCGCCTGTCCAGGCCAACGCTGCGACGACGGCTTCGAGCCGTTCAGCCAGTGCCAGCGCATCAGGTGCCCCGCTGACGCGAGCCTTGATGTCTGCCCAGCTGTGGGCGCGCGGACCCCGCAGAGCCACGCGCTCCAGCGCCGTGCTATCGCCCAGCCGGCTATAGGGATGCTTCAACAGCCCCAGCAAAACCACCGGGTTCAGCTGATCGACCGCGGCGCGGGCGATCAGCGCCGCCAGCACGCCCACGCGACTTCCAGCCAGGCTTTCGCCGGCGGAAGAGTCCGGGATCACCCCCCATCTGGCCAGCTTGGCCACCACGCGACGCGCCAGCCCCTGGTCGGGGGTGACCAGGGCGGCGGTTCGCTCCGGTGTCTCCAGCGCTTCGCGCAGTAACAATGCTGCAGCCGTCGCGGCCTCCTCCTCGGTGCGTGCGCTGATGAGCGACAGCCCCGAAAGCCCGACCGTGATCGCATCGGATCGCTCGGCCTTTATCTTGTCGATCACATGCAACCAGTCGGCGGTTTCCTCCGCCGGGCGCAGGGCTTCATTGATGATGCGCCGCCGCCAACGCTCCTGAGGCATCTCGCGCCCGGAGGCCGGCCAGACCGATACCTCGCCCTTGGTGAGTTTCGCCGCTTCAAGCAGTCGTCGCAATGCGCCTTGCGGATGCTGAACATCCACCTTGGCCCAGGCCTTGTCGTCCAGATCCTGGTCCAGCCCCGGCAGCACCACGGCGCCGTTCGGTGCCGCAGCCACCGCGATCAACAGGGCGCGTGTGGCGGGCGCCGTGCCGGTCGATCCGGCGGCCACCAGCACGCCCTGCGGCGGCGTTTGTAGCCAGCGCTCTGCAAGCCGCTCCAGCAATCGAACGCGCCGCTGGCTGACATCGACCACGCCCAGCGCCTCCAAGCGTGCGGGCCACAGCGTCAGCGCCTTGTCGAGGAAATTTCGCGACACCTCCCAGTGTGCGGCCAGCTCGGCTACGTCCACCAGACCCGCCAGCCGCCCGCCGATCTCGACGCCCTCGATCTGCAGGCCATCCAGGAAGCTGCCCAGTGCGTCCGCCAGCTCCAGCGCCGCCGAGGCCGACGAAAGCCCCCCAGGGACGTCATCTCTGAGTTCGGCCACCAGCCGGGTCAGTTCAAATCGTCGCTGCAAGGGGTCAATGGCCGCCGGCAGGTCCATAGCCAGGTCACCCGGTTCAAACGGTGCCTCGCCGGCCTCCAGGTCGCCAAGGGGGCGCATCTGGGGTGGCAGCACAGCCTTTCCTCCGGACGCTTTGATGAACGCATCGGCCAAGGCCCGCGCGCCACGTCGGGTCGGCGTCAACACCACGGCGTCGGCCAGGGCCTCGGGCCCCAGCGGCCAGAGCGCGTCGTAGAGGCCCTGGGCCAGATCCTCAGCGAACGGCCGATGCGAAGGAATATTGAACCAACGCGACCCCGGCTGTTCAAAGAAGGCAGTCATTTGAGCCTGGCTTCGGTGGCGTCGCGCGCCGCCGGATCGCCGACGTGCATCCAGAACCCGTCCATAGAAACACCGTGAAGCCGCCCCTGGCCCTGCAGTCGATGCCAGACCGGCACGATGGAAAACGCCCCGTCCGGCGCCTCGTCCAGTACCTCGGGCTTGAAGATGGCAATTCCCATGTTGACGAACGGCGTCGGCGAGGCGGGGTCCGTGGAATGGGTCAAGCGGCCAGCGCCGTCGCGCAGAAACCCTTGTGGTCCCTCAAAGCCGATGCCCTGACCACGCTTTACCAGCAGCAACAGGATGTCCATGGCCGCAGGGTCCCAGGCGCCCTTGAGGGTTTCCAGCGCCGGCGTCTCCCCCTCCAGCCAAAGGGAATCGATGTTGGCGAGGAAGATCGGGTCCCGGCCCAACTTGTCCGACGCGTGCTTGATGCCGCCGCCACTGTCCAGCAATGCAGCCCGTTCGTCGGCGATCTCAATTTCCAGATCGGTGCGTTGGCTCAGATGAGCTTCCATCTGGTCGGCGAAGTGATGGACGTTGACGACCGCCCGCTCGACGCCGGCGTCGCGCAAACGGTCCAGAACGTGGTCGATCAGGGGTTTGCCGGCCACGGGTACCAGCGCCTTGGGCAGGCTATCCGTCAGAGGCCGCATGCGCGAACCAAGCCCGGCGGCGAGCACCATGGCCGTCTTCGGTCCAGGCAGAATACTCATGCTCATGCACGCTTGTCCGCGGGCACATGGCGGTCGAACCAGATCTTGAGTGCGGCCATCGAAGGATCATTGAGGTTGCGTTCCAGATAGCGCCACGTTCGAGGCATGAAGCCCCGGTACTGAGGTCGGCCCAACAGGGTCTGACGTGCAAACACCCGACCCAGAATGCGTGCGGCGTTGGAGGCGGCCAGGGCGCGATAGTCAGCCAGGAATGCCTCCTGATCCAGATCACTGCGGGCCGCGAGGAATCGGTCCAGCATCGCCGTTTCCAGCTCAGGCGAAACGTCGCGCCGCGCGTCCTGCAGCAGGTGCAGAAGATCCCAGGCGGGGTGGGCCTTCAGCGCGTCCTGAAAGTCCAGCAGGCCGACCCTTGCCACGCCTTCCCGGTCCGGCAGCCACAGCAGGTTCTGGGCGTGATAATCGCGGTGGGTGAATACGGAGGCTCCGGCTTCACCCCGCACCCAGATCGGGGCCCAAAGTGCGTCCCAATCCGCGATGGCCGCCTCACCGAAGGCCGGCAAGCCGACCAGTTTGGGCCACCACTCCATAAAGGTGTCGGTGGCGACCTTCAGCGCCAGGGCGTCATAGGACAGCAGGGGCCAGCGTGCACCTTCAGCCTCCAGCACCGGCGGTGGCGGGGTTGACTGCAGGGCGATCTGCACGTCGACAGCGGCTTCATAGAGCGGGACCTCCGGCGTACCGTCGGGGATAAGGCTGGCAAACAGGCCGTCGCCGAGGTCCTCCAGAACTGCCAATCCTGTCTGAACGTCGTGGGCGAGGATGCGTGGGGCCGACAGGCCGCGATCGCGTAGCCATGCGGCCGTCGTCACAAAGGCCGCCACCGACCCTGCCGCCAGACGCGCGGCGGCGTTGTAGCCCAGGGCTATGCGCTCGGCCGGCGTGGCGTCAGGCGGACAGACCACGCTCTCCACCGCTGGCGGCTGGTCCATGAAGATCAGGCTGGGGCCGGAGGCGGGATAGAGACGTTCATACTGACGCGTCGAAGCGTCACCCGACAGCAGCTCGCGACGGGCATCAGCCAAGCCTGCGGTGTGCAGGAAATCTGCCTTCAATGCCTCGCGTTCAGCCATCAAGTCTTCGACCCTCCCAGGCACCGTGTGCAACCAGATGAGCCTCGCGGCTGTCGTCGTGGCTACCAAGCGTGATCATTATATCGAGTCGGTCGCGTGGAAGCTGGCCGTCCAGCCGTTCGGGCCACTCAATCACCGCTGCACCCACATCGAGCGCCTCGTCCAGACCGATTTCATACGCCTCTTCAGCATGCGACAGCCGATAGAGGTCGAAGTGGGCGACGTTCAGGTGCGGGCCTTCATAGAACTGGACCAGGGTAAATGTCGGCGACGGCACATCCTCATCGGGGCTCGTCAGTGCTCGCACCAGTGCTCGCGCCAGTGTCGATTTGCCCGCACCCAGAGGGCCGGACAGACAGATAGCCTCGCCGATCCGCAGGCGTGCGGCGATTGCGATGCCCAGGCGAGCCGTCGCGGTTTCGTCGGCCAGGATCACGCGAAAGCCCTCTGATGGTCTGCGGGCAGGTCGCGCTCTACGTAGGTCTGGAGCCTTGTTGTCACGGTGGTCGGATCGCCCTCTAGCGCGGCACTTGAGATCAATGGCCCGGCAGTCAGGGCGAACGCCTGTCCGCGCTTGTTGAGCAGCTCGTGAAACAGCGTGATATCCCGAAGTTCGCCTGAAAAGCCGTGAAAGAAGTGGAACAGTCGCGACCATGGGCCCGACACATGCAGCGGCAGGATGGGCGCATCATATCGCCGCGCAATGGAAACGGCAGAATTCATCCAGTCCTTGTCGCGCAGGCTGCCGTCGGCCTGACGGCGCGAAATACGACCCGCTGGAAAAATCACCAGGCACCGGCCTGCCTGCATGGAGTCGCGGGTCAGCGTCAGGGTCCTTCGCATCCGCTCGCGGGTTCGCTTTGCCTCCACCCATTCCACAGGGATCAATACCTCATCGAAGCGCCGGCAGACCCTGTGGGCGTCGGCATTCGCATAAAAGCTGAGATCGGTCCGAATCGCCCTCAGCGCATCAAAAACCGCCATGCCGTCGGCGATGCCCGTCGGGTGATTGCAGACGACAATGCAGCGGCCCGCGCGCGGCACCTCTGCCAGACCCCGCGCGGTAACCTTGAGCGCCAGCAGGCGCATCACGTGGTCCAGCGCCTCAGGCCCCGATAGGTCAGCGATGGCGTCGGCCATCCGGCGCGCCTTGCCATAGTCCAGAATCGCATAGAGCAGGGGCCGCAGCAGGGGCCAGACCGTGCTGCCTGCGAGCTTTGGTGCTCGCTCGGTGATCAGCACGTCGACGATGTGGGCATGGCGCGCCGGATTGCGAACTCCGGTCGCCGGGGTGGCGAAACTCATGAGTAGAAGATGGCCCGTTGCGCAGGTCGCGGGCAAGCGCCACTGTTCAGGGTGACAGCCGGGTAATCAGGGCGGTCGTCGAGGGATCGTGGTCACCCGGCGGTCCGCCTTCGAGTTCGCCCAGCACCCGGGTGGCCAGCGATTTGCCCAGTTCCACGCCCCATTGATCAAAGCTGTTGATGCCCCAGAGCACGCCCTCAACGAAGGTTTTGTGCTCATAAAGCGCGATCAGCGCCCCCAGCCGCGCCGGGTCCAGCCGTTCCAGAACCAGAAAACTGGAAGGGCGGTTGCCGGGAAAGGTGCGCTGTGGGGCCAAGGCGTCGATCTCGGACGGCGACTTGCCGTTCGCCAGGAGTTCGGCACGAACGTCGGCCTCGACGCGACCCACCATCAGCGCCTCGGCCTGGGCGATGGCGTTGGCGAGCAGCTTTGTCTGGGCCGACGCATCGCCCTCGGAACCGGTGCGGACCGCGATGATATCTACCGGGATCACATCTGTACCCTGGTGCAGCAACTGGAAGAAGGCGTGCTGGCCGTTGGTACCGGCGTCGCCAAACACGCTGGCGGCGGTCTGACGCACAACGGGTGCCCCGTCGGCGGTCACCCGCTTACCGTTTGATTCCATTTCCAACTGCTGCAGGAAGGCCGCGAACAGTCGCAACCGCTGGGCATAGGGCACGACCGCGCGAATCGGGCGCCCCAGTCCGTTGCGGTTGAAAACCTGGGCTAGCGCCAGCAGGACCGGGATATTGGTTTCAAGTGGTACGCTCCGGAAATGCTGATCCATGGCGTGCGCGCCGCCAAGCATCTCTGCAAAGGCGTCATAGCCCAGGGCGATCGCGCACGAGAGGCCGACCGCCGACCAGATCGAATAGCGTCCGCCGACCCAGTCCCAGAACCCGAACACCTGATCCGCCGGGACCCCGAACGCGTGGGCCCTTTCCGGTGACGCCGACACCGCCACAAGATGCGTGTCAGACTCGGGTCCGAGGGCGGCGCGCAACCACGCCCGCGCTGCCGAAGCGTTGGTCAAGGTCTCCTGGGTGGTGAAGGTCTTTGAGACCGTGACCAACATCGTCTCCGCCGGATCGAGGCCGACCAACGCCTGGGCCAGTTCGGCAGGATCGACATTCGCGACGAAGCGGAGGTCGATCTCGGGATCGAGGGGTTTCAGGGCTTCCCAAATCAGCCGGGGTCCAAGATCAGATCCTCCGATGCCGATGTGGACGATGGACCTGAACGGCTTGCCGGTTGTGCCGACCCTTGCGCCGGAACGTATGTCGCCGGCAAAGGCGCGCATGGCGGTGCGTGTTGCCTCGATCAGCCCGGAAACAGGTTCGCCTGCCGCGCGCCAGTCCGCACCGTCGGGCGCACGAAGCGCCATGTGCAGGGCCGGACGACCTTCGGACGCATTGGCGATATGGCCTGCGAACAGGCGGTCCCGCGCAGCCTCTACGCCACCGGTTCGTGCGAGACCTATCAGCACGCCCAGGTCGTCGCGTGACCATGGCTGCTTCGACAGGTCGATCTCCAGCCCCGCCGCCGACAGCGTCAGGCGGTCGCAGCGGCCGGGTTCACTGGCGAATAAGCTGTCGATCCGTCGACCGCGCGCCGTCTCGGCCGCCTCTGACAGCGCCGCCCAGGCGGCTTCTACCTCTGACACGCGAAACCTTACTCGGCTGAGCCGTATTTGACGCTGCAACCATAGGGGCGTGTGGCGGCCTGGGCCACGGCACGCCCGGCCTTTATGTCGGCGAGTGCTGCGGTGACGAAGTTGCGCGCCACCTTCAGACTCTCCGGATCTGCCGACGGTTGATCGTCGATACCACCCATGTAGACCAGCGCTCCGGTCTTATCGACGATGTACATGTGCGGTGTGGTGCGCGCGTCGTAGGCGCGACCGACTGTTCCCTTGGGATCCAGCAGGACGTCAGACACGGCGGCACCCAGCTCGGACTTCCAGGTCCTCGCGGCCGTTGGCGTCAGGAAACCCTGCATGCCGGGGGCGGAGGAGGCAACTGTCAGCCAGACAACCCCGTCGCGGGTCGCCTGGGACTGCAGCTTCTGCATGGCCCCGCTGTTGTAGTGTTTCTGCACATAGGGACAGCCGTTGTTGGTCCACTCCAGCACGACCGTTTTGCCGCGAAATTCCGCCAGCGATCGGGTCTTTCCACTGGCGTCCGTCGCCTTGAAGGCCGGCGCAGGCTGGCCAAGCAAGGGGGCGGCCGTCGTTGGTCCGGCCAGGATGGCTGCAAACGCCAGCGCCAGAACGGCTTTCCGGTCAATCATCAGTTCGGCTCCTGCCATCGGATATGAGACAGGATACGTCTGAGGACCGACTAACGCAAAGTGACTTCAACCCGGCGATTTCCAGCCTCACTTACGCCATCTGCGGTGGCAATGCGCAGTTCGCGCTCGCCGCGACCGGTAGTCCGGGCGGCGGCCACCGGTACACCTTGCTTGACCAGCACTGCGCGGATTTCGACGGCACGATCGCGCGACAGGGTGTCATTGCTCTCCGCGCTGCCGACGGCATCGGTATGGCCGGTGATCTGCACTTCGGACGCGGCCGTCGTGTCCCGGCGCAGCGCCTCCAGGATCGGGACGGATTCTGGCGTCAGGTCCGTTGAACCCTCGACAAAATAGAGCACATAAGTGCGCGGCGGATAGGGGACCCGCGACAAAAGGTCGGAATACGCACCATCAGCCAGTGATGTGACCTTGAGTTTTCGGCCTCCCAGCCGGGCTACGGAGTTCGGCGCGGTCAGTGCCCCGATCTCGGCCTCGGTCTTGACGTCGAACACAGCGACTGCGCCAGATGTGCTTACCCCTTCATCGGACAGCAGCGCCACATTGGCGGTGGCGCACCCCGAAAGCAGCGCCGCTGCGGCCATTGCAAACAGCGCCCTCATTTCACTTCCACCACGAACCGGGTTCCACGGGCTGCCAGCAGCGACGTGGGTGTGCGCACGCGCATCGCGTCCCTGTTCTCCCGGGCGATCTGGCCCGAGACGATAGCCAGCGATCCGCGATCAACGGTGGTCAGGGATTTGCCTTTGTGGGTGGTGTCGTCAAACTCGAACTGGCTCAGCGCCACGCGACTGTTCGGCCCGACGGCAAAGCGGCTGTTGTCGACGAAGGTGATGCCAATCCGACCGTCCTTGCCGGTCGCGATCACATCGCTGACCAGCAACTGATAGCCTGGCGTCGCCGGCGTTGCCGCCTTGCCGCGCACGATGTTCGCCGCGCCGCTGACTGACTTTATCCGACCGATTTCGGCCGCCGCGACGCTTGCCGTCGACAGGCAGGTCAGCATCAGCAATCCTGCCACGATAGGTCCACGCATCACTGCACCTCCCGATGATCAAGGCTTAGCCATATCCCAGTCCGGCCCCGAGTTCGAATCCGAAGCTGTGGCGTACCTGCCGGTAAGCCGCATTGCGGTGACGCGCGGTCTGATTTTGGCGCGGAATTTTGCCGATAGGACGGCGCTCTCCCCCTTGGCCGCCGACCACCTGGCCCTGATCGTCGAGGAATGGTTAAACAATGTAACCGAGCACTCCGGCGCACCCGCCAGAGGCCGGATTGTCCTGCACCTGCAGCATCGGTCCGGGTTGGTGAGACTGACCGTGACCGACGCAGGCAAGCCGTTTGATCCCCGGACTGTGAATTTTGATGGCCCCAACCTGACGCGGGGGGGTGGAGCTGGACTGGCGCTCATCCAGGCGTGGTGTCGGATTGCTGACTATCGGCGCGCGCGCGGCCGCAACCGGCTGGTGTTCGAGATGTCCGTACTTGTCGCATGACGTAAGGACCGCCTCGCAGCTTATCCACAGTCAACGCGTTTCTGGGGACCGCGTCCTATTGTGATCTGGCGAGCGCGCCGTCTGTGAGTAGAACACTTTGATGACGCTTATCTCGTTCCCACCGGTCGGCCAGCCCGTCTCGCGCATCCCTGCCGATCTTGAGGTCGAACAGGCCCTGTTGGGCATCCTGATGTATGACAACGCCGCGCACGAGCGGATCAGTGTGCCGTTGTCGGCGGACCACCTCTATGAGCCCGTTCACGCCCGGCTGTTCGCGACCATTGAGGATCATATCCGCGCAGGCCAGCTGGCCGACCCCCTGACCATCGCCCAGCGGTTCCAGGGTGATGTGGCGTTCGAGGAGCTGGGTGGGGTTCGTTATCTGGCTGACCTGGTCGACAAGTCTCCGCCGGCGGCCAACGCCGCCGACTACGCCCGGGTGATCCACGACCTCGCGCTGCGGCGCGAACTGATCCGGCTATCGGGCGAAATGTCTCTGGCCGCGGTGTCCGACACCGAGACCTCCGCCAGGGACCAGATCGAGATCGTGGAACAACAGCTGTACTCGCTGGCCGAAAGCGGTGCCTCGTCCACCGGCTTCACGACCTTTCCCACCGCGCTGGCCCGCGCTCTGGAAAACACCGCCGAAGCCTTTTCCCGCGACGGGGGACTGGCGGGCGTATCCACCGGCCTGCACGATCTGGACCGGATGCTGGGCGGCCTGCACTCGTCGGACCTGCTGATTCTGGCCTCGCGACCGTCGATGGGGAAATCGTCGCTGGGTCTGAATATCGCCTTCGACGTGGCGCGCAAATACGCCTGGGAGCCGCGCCCCGACGGCTCGAAAAAGACCATCAGCGGCGGGGTCGTGGCCTTCTTCCAGCTGGAAATGTCGGCCGACCAGCTGGCCATGCGTCTGCTGGGCGAGGTGTCCGGCGTGCCGTCCAACCTGATGCGCAAGGGTGAGATCAACCCGTCGGAGTACGGCCGCGTCCGCGAGGCCGCGCTCAGTATCGAAAGTGCGCCGCTGTTCATCGACGATACCGGCGGCATCTCGATCTCGCAGCTGGCGGCCAGGTCGCGCCGCCTGAAGCGCACGTCGGGCCTCGACCTGATTGTGGTGGACTATCTGCAGTTGGTCACGGGGTCGTCCAGCAAACGCAATGAGAACCGCGTTCAGGAAGTCTCCGAGATTACCATGAGCCTGAAGTCGCTGGCCAAGGAGCTGCACGTGCCGATCCTGGCCTGCGCCCAGCTGTCACGTCAGGTGGAACAACGCGAGGACAAGCGGCCCCAACTCTCGGACCTGCGGGAGTCGGGCTCCATCGAGCAGGACGCCGACGTGGTGATGTTCATCTATCGCGAGGCCTATTACAAAGCCCGCATGGAGCCGCGCGAGGGCACTGCCGAGCACCTGACCTGGCAGGACGAGATGGAGCAGGTGCGCAACCTCGCCGAACTGATCATCGCCAAACAGCGCCACGGCCCCATCGGCACGGTCAAGCTGCACTTCGACGAAAACCTGACCAAGTTCAGTGACCTGGCCCAGCCCGGGCGTTACCAGCAGGACTGACGAAGCCTCAGAGGCAGTGGGCGAGAAGGAAAAGAATGGTGGACGCGACTGGGATCGAACCAGTGACCCCCTCGATGTCAACGAGGTGCTCTCCCGCTGAGCTACGCATCCAACCTTCGGGAAGCGGGGATATATAGAGCGGTCCCGGCCTTGGCAACGCCGCTTTCAGGCCGCGATCATCCGCTCGACCTCGGTGACGATCTCGCGCAGGTGGATCGGCTTGGACAGCACCTTGGCACCGGCGGGGGCCTGATCATGGGCGGCCAGCGCCACGGCGGCAAATCCGGTGATGAACATGATCCGAAGCGCTGGATGCCTGGCGGCGGCCTGGCGGGCCACTTCGATGCCGTCGAGACCGGGCATGACGATGTCGGTCAGCAGCAGGTCCCACGGCTCGTCCAGGAAGGTGACAGCCTCGTCGCCATCGGCGCAGGCGACCACTTCGTGACCGGCACGCTCCAGCGCGCGCGCCAGAAAGCCGCGGAGGGAATCGTCGTCTTCGGCGAGGAGGATGCGTGACATGGCCCGCTACGTGGTTGAACGCTCATCATAGCGCATCAAGGGTAAAGGCGCGATGAAGGTTGTTTGACGCTGGGGGGCGGGTGCCGTTCTATGCCCGTGATGAACGCTATGGAGCCCTTGGCCGCCACCGATTCGTCCGCTGAAGCGGCGGCGTTCGTTGTGCGGCGTGCGGGCGGCAATGATGGGCCGCCAACGCCGCTGGTCTTCGCCTCGCCGCATTCCGGACGCTACTACCCTGACGACATGATGTCGGCGGCAGTCCTGGACGCGGTCAGCATCCGGCGTTCAGAAGACGCCTTTGTTGATGATCTAATCGTCGCCGCGCCGGATCATGGTGCCGCGCTCATCGTGGCCAATTTCGCCCGCGCCTACATTGACCTGAACCGCGAGCCCTTCGAGCTGGACGCCTCGATGTTTGCCGACGAGTTGCCGGCCCATGCCCGAGGTCGCACCGCGCGGGTGGCAGCGGGGCTGGGCACTATCGCCCGCGTGGTCTCGGAAGGTCAGGAAATCTACCACCGCAAGCTGATGTTCGCCGAGGCCGAGACCCGGATCGCGGGAGCCCACCGACCGTATCACCAGGCTCTGGTTGGGCTGATTGCCGAGGCCAAGGCCGCCCATGGCTTTGCGATCCTGGTGGACTGGCATTCGATGCCCTCGGCGGCCGCCCGGTCGGGCGCCCGAGACAAGGCCAGCGATATCGTTCTGGGCGACCGCTTCGGAGCTGCCTGCGCAGGTGTGCTGCCCAATCGGGTGGAGCGTGAACTTACGGCCCTGGGCTACCGGGTCGCCCGCAATGTCCCCTACGCCGGCGGCTATACCACCGAGCACTATGGCCGCCCGCACCGTGGGGTTCACGCCATCCAGATCGAGATCAATCGCGCGCTCTATCTGGACGAGGCGACGGTCACGCCAACTTCGGGGTTTGCGCAGCTGAAGGGACATATCGAGGCGCTGACCGGGTCGTTGGCGGCGGCGGATTGGTCGGTTCTGAAGGGGTAGGATTCAGGGGAAAGCCCTGTGTGCATCGCACAATCCCCACGCCCTTCGCGGAATCTTTTGCGACCTCCTCAGCGAAAAGTCACAAATCCGGAGCGAAAACAGTGTAGAGGCTCGCGCCACGCCGCCACGCCCCTATGTGCGCCGCACAATGGGGTGGTGATTGTCGTCGCCTTCCCCTAAAAGCGCGCCCTTCCGAACGAGACTGCCGAACCATGTCCCTCCGAAATATCGCCATCATCGCTCACGTTGACCACGGCAAGACCACGCTGGTGGACCAACTTCTGGC
>JANORH010000334.1:0-3186 GCA_031415215.1 Alphaproteobacteria bacterium
CTGGCGCCTGCGTCAGCTGGATTTGCCGGTAGTGTACGGGGCGAATGAAAACCCTCTGCCTTGGCTGCATAGCATGCTGACGGGCGTGGAGCACGCGAACTTTTTCGAGGCGCGGTCGACGGAGTATTCCAAGGCGGCGACGCGCGGGCAGTGGCACGGGGACGCCGGCGTGTGGGCATCGTTTGACGCTGCGCGGGCGCGGCGGGTTGGCGGTGAGGTTGTGGCGGGGGAGTAGGGGGGCCAAACTCTGCCCACCGAGAACCACCGACAATCCAAAGGCTGAGGCTGGTGCGATTCAGAAATCAGGATGGTCCGAGTGTCTGCCCCGAAGTTCAACCATGACCGCTAGTGATGCTATTGACGACACCGAAATCCTGTTGGAGTTCGAGCCATATGTGCTGAGAAACTATCCCGGTGTTCTGGCGATAGAGCCCGTGCTTAAGGCCGCAGCACGTCGTCCAAACCCGAAATGGTGCGATGAGTACTATGAAGCTGAACGCCTCGCTAACGTCGTATCAAAGCGACTCTTTGGGATAACGAACGACGACACCTTCCTTCGGCAGGACCCACTTGCCGAAAGGGATGCAAACGAACGAGCCGATGACGAGTGGCGTAGATGTATGCGGCAGTGCCCGCCACTTGAGGGTAATCCCGAAGACATACTGCCGGACTGGCTCGATGTGTGGGAATGGGACGTGAGCGACGGCAACGGAGGACTGCTGAGGTCGCTGTACTTCCTCGGTCGCCCGATCATCTCTGCAACTATGGGATGGCGGGGACGCCTGCCAGACGAGGATATGTCCCAAGAAGAGGTGACTGGGATGGAAGAGTCCCTGCGCAAGCAAGCAGCTGTTTTCAAGGCTTCAAGGAAGGCCTAAATCTCCTCGCCCCCGCGAAGCGAGAGGGAGAGGATAAAGGAGAGGGCCGGCTCGTAAAAACGTGATCCGCCGTTGGAGGTCCGAGGATATGCGGCGGTGACGCCGGAGGGCCCTCGACGTCACATCAGAGTCGCCCAGCCGGCCCTCTCCCGACCTCTCCCTCTCGGCGCTTCGCGCCGGGGGCGAGGAGGTGGGCGTCGGCAGCGTCGAGGATGGTCAGGCACACGCCGTCGCGGTTGGTGAGCACGTCGGAATTCCAGAACCGCAGAACGCGCAGGCCGGCACGTTCAAGGTAAGCCGTGCGACGAGTATCGTAGGCGACCTGATCAGCGTGCTGGCTACCGTCCACCTCGACCGCCAGACGCACATCGCGGCACAGAAAGTCGAGAATGTAAGGGCCAAAGGGAACCTGGCGTTTCCAGGTCATGCCCCCGAGGCGACTTGAACGCAGCGCGTTCCAGAGGCGGGCTTCGGCGTCGGTGTCGTGGCGGCGCATCGTGCGGGCGCGATGGAGGGTCAGATTCCGGCGGAGGCTTTTGATCTGACCCATAGGAACAATGTTCCTGATATGTTCAGGTACGTCAAGCGCCCCCTCACCCCTCACGTCACCCGGTCCTGCAGCCACAGGATCGCCGGATAGACTGAAACCCAGGTCCAGAAGAACCGGTTCAGGCCGAACAGGCAGGCGTTGGCGAGGTGGAAGAGCGCGGCAAGGGCCAACGCCACGATCAGCGTGGGCTGGGTGGCAAGGCTGAACGGGAAGGCAAGCTCCAGCCCGATCACCGCCCACGACAAAGCCCGCATCACGCGCGGCCGGTCCGCCCATCGCCGCAGGTCCTCACTGACCGGATAGGCGGAAAACCGGAACACATCGGCCAGCGCCCGGCCCGAGCGCCAGTCCGGATTGATCAGCTTTACCCCACCGGCGACCGCGTAGGAGAGGGTGAGCTGCAGGCCCAGATAGCCGAAGGCGATCTCACGGGCGGGTGGGGTCGGCAACACCTGGGCCGCGACCAGCATCCACAGCGCCAACAGGCCCATCCGGTCGCTGCCGCCGTTATACGGCCCCTGAAACCGCATCAGAATCAGCAGCGACAGCGCCGCCATGGCCACCAGCGGCCAGGGTTGGGCGACACCCGCGATCACCAGTCCGCAGAGCAACGTCCGCGCCGCAAACAGCCACCGCTCGCGCCGGTCGCCGGTCATATGCTCCAGACCCTGCTGGATCAGGGCCAGCGCCAGCAGCATCTCGGTCAGGCGGACGGCGGCTTCCAGGGTCATGGGGCGGCAAGGTCTGTGCGACGGTACGGCCCGGAGGTGAACGGGGTCTCGCGCACGAGGTCGACACCCTCGCGCCGGACGAACACCAGTCGGAACCACAGCCAGGGTTGGGCGTCCCCTGCGTGCGCGAGGTCGGCGGCGATGCGGCGCAGGATCTCGTCCTCACTATGGGCGGTCGGGTGGTCGACCAGCCGCTCGGCGCAACTCACCAGAAACAGGGTCTCATTCCAGCGAGAGTTCCAGAACAGCCGTCGCAACATGGCCAGCGGCGAGAGGTGTCCGGGCCGGGGCCGGAATTCACGCCAAGCCTGCGGCGTCGCGTCGGGCCCGGTGCCCAGCGCGTACTCGATCCGGGGCGAGGGCGCGATCACATCGAAAAAGTTCCACGACGGAATCAGCGCCGGCAGGAGCAGCCTGACGGCCTTCAACATGGTCCGGGAAAATGAAAGCATTCGCCGACGAGGGCAACCGTCGGGTCCGAAGGGGCGAGGCGGCGGACGAACTGGCTGCCATGAGATCTATGGCCGGGCCTGCGCCGACGCTCCCCTATCAACAGCCCCCGCCACCCCACCTCCTCGCCCCCGCGAAGCGAGAGGGAGAGGATAAAGGAGAGGGCCGGCTCGTAAAAACGTGATCCGCCGTTGGAGGTCCGAGGATCAGCGGCGGTGACGCCGGAGGGCCCTCGACATAACATCAGAGTTGCCCAGCCGGCCCTCTCCCGGCCTCTCCCTCTCGGCGCTTTGCGCCGGGGGCGAGGAGGTCGGCGTCGGCAGCGTCGAGGATGGTCAGGCACACGCCGTCGCGGTTGGTGAGCACGTCGGAATTCCAGAACCGCAGGACGCGCAGGCCGGCACGTTCAAGGTAAGCCGTGCGACGAGTATCGTAGGCGACCTGATCAGCGTGCTGGCTGCCGTCGACCTCCACCACGAGACGCACATCGCGGCACAGAAAGTCGAGAATGTAAGGGCCAAAGGGAACCTGGCGTTTCCCGGTCATGCCGTCGAGGCGACGCGCGCGGCGCGCATTC
>JANORH010000335.1:0-2069 GCA_031415215.1 Alphaproteobacteria bacterium
CAGGCGTTTATGGGTCACCCGGACAAGCCGGGTGATGACGAGATTATTTGGGGGGTATCGAGCCTCCTGAGGATGCGATGGTTCAAGGGAAGTGCTCTTTATCGATCCCCGTTCAGACGCGCCTTGACCTGCGCCTGCTGAGGGCTAACGCCCAACCCCTGGTTATCGGTCTCTCTGGCGGCGGCGACTCGGTGGCCCTGGCGCTGATTGTCGATGAATGGGCCCGGACGACGGCTCGGCCGCTGGTGTTCGTGACCATCGATCACGGGCTTCAGCCCCAAGGCCGCGAATGGATCCGCCATTGCGCGCTGCTGGCCGAGCGACTTGGCCACCGCTTTCTGGCGCGCGTCTGGGCCGGCGACAAGCCGCTGACCGGGCTGCCCGCGGCGGCGCGAGGCGCGCGACATCGCCTGTTGGCTGATGCCGCGCGTGAGGTGGGCGCGTCCGTGATCCTGCTAGGTCATACCGCCGACGACCTGCTTGAATCCGAAGCGATGCGGCGTGCGGGCGCGACCACGCCGGATGCGCGTGAATGGGCACCGTCCCCGGTCTGGCCCGAAGGACGCGGCCTGTTCCTTCTGCGCCCGATGCTGGGCATCCGCAGGGTGGCCTTGCGCGACTGGCTCGCTGCGCGTGGCGAGACCTGGATCGAGGACCCGGCCAATGAAAACCTGGCATACGCGCGCGCGCGCGCGCGGCAAGGGATCGACCGAAACACCGAGGTTGCGCACAACGGCCAACCGGCCCTGAGCCTGGCGACACATGCGACCCACCGGGCTGGTGTCATCACGCTCCCTCGGCCCGCTTTGCGCGAGGCTTCGGTGCCAGACGCACGACGGTTCGTCGCCTTGGCCTGCGTCAGCGCCGGGGGCGGTGACCGGCTCCCCGCCAGGACCCGGATCGACCGTGCGGTTCAGGCCTTGCGTGGTGAGGACATTGTGACGGCAACGTTGGCGGGGGCACGGCTGGAGGCCGATGACTGTGACGTCCACGTCTTCCGTGAGGCCGGCGAGGCCGCCCGTGGCGGCCTCATGCCGATCACGCCCGAACCCGGTCGTTCGTTCATCTGGGATGGTCGTTTTGAGATTTCAACGTCATTCGCGGGTGCCGAGGTTCGACGTCTTGCCGGTCTCGTCGGTCGCCTGACGTCTGCACAGCGTGCGGCACTCCGGTCTTTGCCACCGGCGGCCCGTGGTGGCCTGCCCGCGACGGTCGATGTCGCGGGTTACGCCAGCTGTCTGGCGTTGACGGGGCAAGCCGAGAGCCTTGTTCCAGGTCGTTTCGCCGCCGCCGCCGGATTGATCGACCGCGAGCCTAAAGCAGGCCCCGTGCTTCCAACGCCGGACGCAGAGCCGCCGGGTCAGTGAAATGATGGGTGTCGAACCCCAACGCCTGGGCTGCCGCGATGTTGCGAAGGCTATCGTCGACGAACAGAAGGTCGCCCGGCGCCAGGCCAAAACGCTCGCAGCAAAGCGCGTAGATCGCCGGATCGGGCTTCATCACGCCCTCAAGACCCGAAGCCACAAGGCCTGACAGCCGCGCAAACGCCGGGCTCATGGCAAGTGTCATGTCCAGCGTTTCGTGGGAAATGTTGGAAAGACCGAACTGCGGCACACCGCGCAGATGAAGGGCTTCGATGGCGGCTTCGGTTTCCGTGATCGGGCCCGAGAACATCTCGTCCCAGCGGCTGTGCCAGGCGAGAATTTCGGTTTCGTGGTCAGGATGTACGGCGATCAGCCGGGCACAGTTGTCAGCGAACGTCACGCCACAGTCCGTCGGCGTGTGCCACGCGAGCGTACAGATCTCTGTTAGAAACCTGTCGCACTGGACCGGGTCTGGAAAAATTTTCGCGTAGAGCGTGCGGGGATTCCACCGCACGATGACATTGCCGAAGTCCCAGAGGACGGCTTTCGGCATGCGCGGGGTGGCTTAGCCCTGCTTCGCCTTGAAGCGCGGGTTGGTCTTGTTGATCACGTAGATCACGCCCTTGCGGCGCACCAGCTTGCAGTCGCGGTGGCGCGTCTTCAGCGACTTGAGTGAGCTTCTGACCTTCATGGCACCGTTATCTT
>JANORH010000336.1:0-3778 GCA_031415215.1 Alphaproteobacteria bacterium
GCCGCGTCGAAGCGGGTGGTCATGCCGGCGTCGCAGGCCCGGGCCACGGCATAGACGTAGGCGCGGGCGGACTTGAGGGCCACGTACATGTCGGCGACCTTGCCCTGCATCAGCTGGAACGAGCCGATGGCCTGGCCGAACTGTTTGCGTTCGCGCACATAGGGAAGCGTCACGTCGAGGCAGGCCTGCATGATGCCCAGCGGCCCGGCCGCCAGCACGGCGCGTTCGTAATCGAGCCCACTCATGAGCACGCCAACGCCGCCGTTCTCGGGGCCCATGATGTTGTCTTCCGGGACTTCGCAGTCCTCGAACACCAGCTCGCCGGTGTCGGAGCCGCGCATCCCCATCTTGTCGAGCTTTTGC
Organism: Alphaproteobacteria bacterium; assembly: GCA_031415215.1. Classification (GTDB taxonomy): domain Bacteria; phylum Pseudomonadota; class Alphaproteobacteria; order Caulobacterales; family Caulobacteraceae; genus Phenylobacterium. The sequence goes on from JANORH010000336.1 coordinate 364, forward strand.
GAGACGTGGAAACCCTTGAAGCCCTTCTCGATGATGAAGGCGGTGATGCCCTTGGACGAGGCCTCGGGCGCGGTCTTGGCGTAGACCACCAGGGTGTCGGCGTGGGGCGCGTTGGTGATCCAGAACTTGGTGCCGTTGAGCACATAGCGGTCGCCGCGTTTCTCGGCCTTGAGGCGCATGGAGACCACGTCGGAGCCGGAGCCCGCCTCGCTCATGGCCAGCGCACCGACGTGCTCGCCGCTGATCAGTTTGGGCAGGTATTTTTGTTTCTGTTCCGGCGTGCCCCAGCGGCGCAACTGATTCACGCAGAGGTTGGAGTGGGCACCGTAGCTGAGGCCCACCGAGGCCGAGGCGCGGGACACCTCCTCCATGGCCACGACGTGTTCGAGGTAGCCCAGGCCCAGACCGCCGAAATCCTCCTCCACCGTGATCCCGTGCAGGCCAAGCTCGCCCATCTGGGGCCAGAGGTGGCGGGGGAACTCGTTGGTGGCGTCGATCTGGGCGGCCAGCGGCGCGATGCGCTCGTCTGCGAAGCGGCGGGTGGTCTCGCGGATCATGTCCGCAGCCTCGCCGAGGCCAAATTCGAGTTGGGGACCGTGGTTCGGGATCATGGCTGAGGGTTATCACGGGTCGCCCTGATGGGCGAGACGGCCTAATCGCGCTCCGCAGCCTGCCCCAGGCGTTGCAGGAGACGGAAGACGGCCACGACCAGAAAGCCGACCCCGGCCAGTCCTGCCAGCCAGGCGACCCGGAGTGGTGTCACCAATCCTCCCATCGCCGAGCCCCCCGTGTTCAGGCCCCAGAACACCGCGAAGCCAAAGAAGGCCAGACCCAGCAGCGCCAGCAACAGGTCCCAGACGATGGACCGTTCCCTGGCGCGCGGTTTTGGACGCACGCGGGCGGGAATGAACTCGAACGGCGCCATTTCGACATTTACGTTCGAGGTTGATGGGCTGAGACGCTGGTCCGGGAACGGGGTCTTTGGAATGTCGAGGTCGTCGTCAGGGACATCAGGATCCGGCACCGCGTGGTCCAGAATGAGATCGGGTTCCAGCGCATCGTCTTCGACAATGGGTGCCACAAGGCTCCAGTCCGGTTCCTCGCCTGGATCGGCGAAGATCGCAGACAGGCGGCCGGTCACGGCCTCGGCCGCGGCGATAGTGGCAGGTGCCGGCGCGGCAGGCGCGGGGATGGGCGGACCCGGTTCGACGGCGGCGGCGTGAGCCCCCTCGCGCCGGGCGATGATCTGGTCGCCCTCCAGCCGCATCGTGATCTCGACGGGCCGTTGCAGCGGCACCAGATCCAGCGCGTCCAGATCAAGCACGGGTCGCAGCAGCGGGCTTGGTGCCGGCGTCCAGGCGTCATCGGGTGGCGTCAGGAACAGAGCTTTTTCCGCCGCCCGGCGGCGCACCAGGGCGTCGATGACGATCCGCTCGCCCTCGAAATCCGCCTTACGCCACAGTTCCATGGCGCAGGCAGCCTGAATGGTCTCGCCGGCATTCAGGCGCTTCAGCATCTGGCTGCGGCGGAAATTGTCGACGCCGATGTTGAAGGCAAAGCTGCAGAGCGCGTCGAACTGGTTCTGGTTCAGCGGCGTAAAGGCGTTCTCGTTGACGACGTGGGCCACGGTGATCAGGTCGTAGAGCAGCAGGGCCTCGGCATCAGAAGCTGACACTTGCGCGCCGTCACGCGCCGTCAGCGTGTGGCCATGACCGATCGTCCAGCGGCCATCGGGCAGCTGGGCGGCAGTCTGGCGGTAACCCTCGAACCGCTTGAGCAGGTCGATGGCCGCCCGAGAGACGCGGTGGCGCGCGTACATGGCCCCGTATTGTCCCAAATCGGCACAGGCGACGAGCGCCCGGATACGTCCTGCGCAAGCCTGACGCCAACTACAGCAGGATCAGGCTCGCAAGTCCCAGAAACGCAAAGAAACCTGTGAAATCCGTTACGAAGGTGACGAAAATCGGTGACGACACGGCGGGGTCCCGGCCAATCCGATCCAGCACCAGTGGCACCAGCGCTCCGGCCAGCGACGCCATGAAAAGATTGATCGTCAGTGCCAGCCCGAACACCAGCGACAACCGCAAGTCCTGGAACATCAGAAACACCACCGTGCCGGTGATCGCCGCCAGTGCCGCACCATTGATCAGGCCGACCGTCATTTCGCGCAGAACCGTCCGCACCGCGTTGAACGATGACAGCTCGCGGCTGGCCAGAGCCCGGACCGCCACAGCCAGCGTCTGGGTCCCGGCATTGCCGCCCAAAGACGCCACCACCGGATAGAGCGCCGCCAGCACCACCAGCTTGGCGATCTCGTCCTGGAATGCGCCGATCACGCTGGCAGCCACCGCAGCGGTCACCATGTTGATCATCAACCAGGGAATGCGGGATTTGACGATGCCCACGATCCCGGCGTCGCGACCGGCGTCGGACACACCGGCCAGGGCCAGGATGTCTTCCTCGCCCTCGTCCTGAATGACGCCGACGATGTCATCGACCGTGATCTGGCCCACCAGTCGCCCGCCTGCGTCGACGACCGGCGCGGAAATCAGGTGATACTTGTCGAAGATGTAAGCGACCTCCTCCTGATCGAGGTCGATGGCGATCTCGTTCACCGGCTCCATGATCTGGGCCAGCGGGGTCTGGCGCCCGGATCGCAGCAGGTGGCTGACCGGCACTGCGCCGACCGGCTTGTAGGCCGGGTCCACGACATAGATGTCGAAGAACAGTTCGGGAAGTTCGTCGGCATCCTTGCGGAAATGATCGATGGCCTGGCCGACCGTCCAGAACTGCGGCGCAGCGACCACCTCGCGCTGCATCAGGCGCCCGGCGGTCTCGTCCTGATAAGACAGAGATGATTCGATCGCGGCCCGTTCCAGCTCGGGCATGGCGGCCAGAACCTGGGCGCGCTTGTCATCCTCCAGGTCGTCGACGACGTCGGCTGCGTCGTCGGAGTCCATCTCACCGATGGCCTTGGCCAGGGTGGCAGACGGCACATGCTCCAGCACGTCCTCGCGGATCTCGCTGTCCAGTTCGGACAGGATTTCGGCGAGGGTCTCGGGATTGAGGTGCGGGATCAGCTCTTCGCGCGCGTCTGCTGACAGGAACCCCATCAGGTCGGCCACGTCGGCGGGATGCAGCGCGCTCAGCAGGTCCCGGAGCCGCTCGGCGTCGCCGCGATCCAGAGCATCGGCGACGTTGGAGACAAAATCGGGATTGAGCGCGTAGTCCTCATCCAGCGCGAGGTCTTCGAGATCGACTTCCAGTTCCGGGCGGCGCTTGCCGTCCGCCCGTTCGGCGAGGTCGTCCGTTTCACGGCTCATGCGGACCTCCCTCGACTGTGTGCGGACGGCTAGGCGCGTTCCTTGTTGAAGGCTCTCAATTCAGAGGCGACGCAGAATGTCCTGCTTCGCCG
>JANORH010000337.1:0-5502 GCA_031415215.1 Alphaproteobacteria bacterium
GGTTTCTGCAACTTCGTAGGTAAAGATCCCGCAGACGCCCACCCCGTGTTGGTGAACATGAAGCATGATCTGAGTCGCTTCATCACGCGACTTGTTGAAGAATTGCTCGAGTACGTAGACGACGAATTCCATTGGCGTGTAGTCGTCGTTGAGAATCAGAACCCTGTACATTGCAGGCTTCTGCGTCTTCGGCTTCGTCTGCGTGATCACGGTCGAACGAATGCCGGTGTCAGTGCCACCATCCCTCCGCTCGCTCATGATTGTCTCTCCTGGACGGGCGCTGATCGCCCGAGGACCCGATTAGATATGGAAGATAGCGTCATTTGGAAGGGCTGAATCGTCCTGTCGGTGTTTCAGGGGTCTGTCGAATGATTTCCAGCAGACATAAGGCCTCACGGCTCCTCTTGCGAGGCCTTGGCTTTAAGGTTGCGTCCTGTGGTCATGGCGTCGGCGCCAAATCGGGCGCGAATCGCATCGACTGACCGCTCGCCGGCCAGCGCCTTTCGCTCCACGTCGGCAAAAAAATCGCCGGCCGCGCTGTCGGCATCGATCAGATCGGCGATGCCGATGCCGATCAGTCGCCACGGCCTGCCGGTCGCTTCGCGCGCCAGCAACTCACGACCGACCTGAAAAAGCGTCTTCGCGGTCTGGGTGGCGACCGGCAAGGTGCGACGGCGAGTCACGATCCTGAAATCGGTCTCGCGCAGCTTCAGGGTCACCACCCGTCCGGCAACGCCTCCGGCTCGGGCTTGCCTGGCGACACGCTCACACAATGGGGCAAGTTTGTCCTCCAGATCGTCGATCTGGCTAAGGTCGTCGTTGAAGGTGGTCTCGGCGCTGATCGCCTTGCGAGCCTCATTGGGATTGACGGCGCGGGTGTCGTGGCCGTGCGCCAGTTCTGAAAGCCGCAGGCCCTGGGCACCCCATCGCTCGGCCAGCACCTTGCGGTCGGTACGCGCCAGATCGCCCACCGTCCGGTAACCGGCCTTTTCCAGACTGGCCACCATGGCGGGGCCCACGCCGGGCAGGATCCGGACCGGTTTTGGTGCCAGAAATGCCTGCGCCTCACGCCCGATCACCGAAAAGCCGCGCGGCTTGTCCAGTTCAGAGGCGATCTTGGCCAGGAACTTATTGGACGCCAGACCGATGGAGACCGTCAGGCCCGTTTCGGCCTCGATCCCGGTCTGCAGCCTCGCCAGCGTGATGGCCGGCGGTGCGCCGTGCAGACGTTCCGTACCCGACAAATCCATCCAGGCCTCATCCAGCGACAGGTTCTGGATCAGGGGCGTCAGGTCTGCCGCCAGACCCAGGATGCGTTTGCTCTCGGCCTTGTACTTGGCGAAATCGGGCTTGATCACCACGGCCTCTGGACACGCCGCCAACGCCTTGAACATCGGCATTGCCGAGCGCACACCCTTGATGCGGGCGATGTAGCAACAGGTGGTGACCACACCGCGCGTTCCACCGCCCACGATGACCGGCAGGTCCCGCAGTTCCGGGCGGTCGCGCTTTTCCACCGAGGCATAAAAGGCGTCACAGTCCATATGGGCGATGGCCAACTCGCCCAGCTGCGGATGCGCCACGATGCGGGGCGAAGCGCAGGTCGGACAGCGCCTGACCACCTGATCACCCGTCCAGAAACAGTCGCGGCAAAACGCGATCATCCGCCCGGCTCCAGCGGCCAGAGCCAGGCTGCACCCCTGACGCCGGACGAATCGCCATGCAGTGCCTTGACGATCGGGGTCGTGAAGACGTCAGAGAACACATGCGGCGAGATCGCCCCGGGGAGGCCCTCATAAAGACGGGCAATATTCGACATCCCGCCGCCCAGCACGATCATGTCCGGGTCCAGCAGGTCCACCACCACCGCCAGACCCCGCGCCAGCCGGTCGATGTAGCGGTCCAGCGCGGCCACATGGCCCGACGCAACCGCGTCTTCCGCCGACATTCCGGCGTCACGGGCGAACCCTGTGCCGCTGAGCCATAGTTCCAGACAGTTGCGCCGCCCGCACCAGCAGACCGGGCCGGGCAGTTCCTCCGGCCTCGGCCAGGGCAGGGGCGTATGGCCCCACTCGCCAGCGATCAGGTTGCGTCCGGCGACGGGGCAAGCGTCTATGGCGATCCCGCCGCCGCAGCCGGTGCCGATGATCACCGCATACACCACGCTGGCCCCTGCGGCCGAGCCGTCGGTCGCTTCCGATAGGGCCAGACAGTTGGCGTCGTTGGCATAGCGCACGGGTCGCCCCAGCACCCGTTCCAGGTCGGACGGAAACGGCCGGGTATTCAACACCGTCGAGTTGGAATTCCGCATCAGACCCGTGATGGGCGAGGGTGATCCTGGCCCGCCCACGCCAATCCGATTCACAGTTGTGCCTGCCTGCCGTTCGGCCTCGGAGACCGCCTGCAGGGTGGCCTCCAGTCGATCCTCATAGGCCTGCGGCGTCGACAACCGCACGCGCGCCTGAAGCCGCCCGTCGGCGTCCAGCGCCGCCGCCTCGATCTTGGTCCCGCCGAAGTCCACGCCGATGCGGATCATCCGCAACTCATACCCGAATTAAGCCTCGTCATCCCAATGCCCTTGACACGACCTTTCCGACCCTGCGGGCGGTGCCGTATCAATAGCCTAACGCCGAACCGCCGCCTCTATCGCCTCGCCCAACTCGGCCCAGTCGTCGATCCTTGGATGGCGCTCTGACATCGGCGCATGCGGCCTCAACCGCAGGTCCGCGACGTGCTGGAACGTTGCCGTCGCTGGCGAGTGATCCGCCACCGAATCCAGATTGCCCAGCAGGTCATCCACAAATGCCGTCGGATGCGTGGTCTGAGCCACCAGTCCTGCGGCAATCGGACCTTTGGGACCGGTGTTCAGGATCAGCGGATGCGCCAGACCGTGCTTGCGCAGCCAGTTCGTCCGCAGGCGCTCAGCTGCCGCCGGGGCATTCGAGAGAATCAGGATCTCGGCACGGTCTGACAGACGGTTCAGGGCCGCGATGGCACCGGGAGCCGGTTCCATGTCGTCACAATGGCCGGCAAAGAAAGCGTCGAACAGCACCTTGCCCTCCGCCACCTCCAGGTGTTCCGTCGCACCGGGGCGATAGATGTTCTGAAAGAGCGCGAACTTGTCGATTCGCATCTCCAGACCTCGCGTGGCCACGAAGTCGCCGAACCCCTGCATGAACAGGCCCAGCACCTCGTCCACATCAATCAGCACGAGGGGGCGAGCCAGAGACAAGCCGAGGCTTTCAAGGCGCGGCGCGGCTAAGGGCAGGGGTGTGGTCAAAGCGGCTCCGGCGGCTGATTCACTATCTTTAAGGACATCCGTGGGATGAACAGGGAACACGCGGGGACGGTCGAAAATCGGCCGGGCCGCTGGCACACTGTCGGGTCCCGAATGGCGAAGAAGGTCCTCATCGTCGAGGATAACGAGCTGAACATGAAGCTGTTTCATGATTTGCTCGAAGCCCAGGGGTACGAAACCCTTGAAACCCGCGAGGGTCTCTCGGCGTTGTCGCTGGCCCGAGAGCACAAACCCGACCTGATCCTGATGGATATCCAGCTGCCGGAAATCTCGGGGCTGGAGGTCACCAAGTGGCTCAAGGAAGACGAGGAGTTGGCGCATATTCCCGTCGTCGCCGTGACCGCCTTCGCCATGAAGGGCGATGAGGAGCGGATCCGCGAAGGTGGCTGTGAGGCCTACATCTCCAAGCCGATATCCGTCACGCATTTCCTGGAAACCATCCGGCGATTGTTGGCCTGACCCATGTCCGCGCGCATCCTCGTCGTCGATGACATCGACTCCAACGTCCGGTTGCTCGAAGCCAAGCTGAGTTCCGAGTACTACGAGGTGCTGACCGCATCCGATGGCCCGACAGCCCTGGCCATTGCTGCCTCCGAGCTGCCCGACATCGTGTTGCTGGACGTGATGATGCCGGGCATGGACGGCTTCGACGTCTGTCGCCGGTTGAAGGCCGATCCTGCCACGCGTCACGTGCCGGTCGTGCTGGTGACCGCGCTCGACGGTCGCGCTGACCGCGTTGCCGGGCTTGAGGCCGGTGCCGACGACTTTCTGACCAAGCCCATCGACGACGTGATGCTGTTTGCCCGTGTTCGCAGCCTGACCCGATTGAAGGCCGTGATCGACGAGCTCCGCGACCGCGAGGCGTCGGGGCGGCGAATCGGCGTGATCGCCGGTGCCGCGTCGCGGCTGGGCGGATCCGGCGGGCGCATCCTGTTCGTCGACGACAACGAACGCCAGGCCGAGCGCATCTGTGCCGAGCTGTCTGTTGAACATCGGCCGATCCTGGAATCCGACCCGGCCAAGGCGCTGCTCACGGCGCGAGGACCCGTCGATCTGGTCATCGTCAACGCCACCAGCAAGGCCTTCGACGGCCTGCGGCTAGCCGCTCAGCTCCGATCAGACGAGGCCACGCGCAACCTGCCGATCCTCGCCGTCGTCGACCTGGATGAACGCCAAAAGGCGGTGAAGGCGCTGGAGATCGGCGTCAACGACATCCTGGCCCGCCCCATCGACCCTGGCGAACTGGCGGCGCGGGTCCGCACTCAGATCCGCCGAAAGCGCTACACCGACTATCTGCGCGCCAACCTGGACCACTCGCTGGAATTGGCGGTTACCGACCAGCTGACCGGCCTGCACAATCGCCGCTACATGACCGGCCAGCTGGAAGCGCTGATGCGCCGCTCGGTGGCGGGCGGTGAGCCTGTCGCGGTGCTGATGATCGACATCGACCACTTCAAGAAGGTCAACGACAGCTTCGGCCACGACGTTGGCGACGAGGTGCTGCGGGAATTTGCCGTGCGTCTGGCCTCCAACGTCCGCGCCATCGACCTGCCGGTCCGCCACGGCGGTGAAGAGTTCGTCGTGGTCATGCCCGACACCGACCTCGAGGCCGCGCGCCGCGTCGCCGAACGCATCCGCCTGCATGTGGCCGGGTCACCCTTCCGGGTGATGGACGGCGAGGAACTGCTGACCGTCACCATCTCCATCGGCGTCGCCGCCAGCTGCGGCGCAGGCGACAGCTCGCACGCCCTCGTCAAACGCGCCGATGAAGCCGTCTACGTCGCCAAGAGCCAGGGCCGCAACCGGGTCATAGCGCGGGCAGCGTAACGGTTGAAAACGCAAAACGCCCGGCGGTGAGGCCGGGCGTCTTCAAACACGACCAAGGACGTCTCGCCCTACTTGATCTTGCCTTCGCGGAATTCCACGTGCTTGCGCACGACGGGGTCGTACTTCTTCAGGACCATCTTCTCGGTCTTGGTGCGGGCGTTCTTCTTCGTGACGTAGAAGAAGCCGGTATCCGCCGTCGAATTGAGGCGGATCTTGATTGAGGCGGGCTTCGCCATGCTGTTAGTCCTTGCGGGGCCAAACGGGTACGCACCGCAGGCGGGTGTTCAGAAGGCGCGGAAAATACGAATCCGCGGCCGGAAGTCAATGGTGGACCGAACTTACAGGCTGGTCGGCTTCATCGAGTTGTCCTTGAACCG
>JANORH010000338.1:0-5412 GCA_031415215.1 Alphaproteobacteria bacterium
GGTGGGTTTTAGCCCGCCCCTTGGGCCACGCACTAAATCCGGGTCGCGGCGCGGGGGCCCCGCGCCCGGGGCCCCACGCTCCGACTCCGGCGGGCGCTCGAGCAGTCGCCCGCGGGCAGCCAGATCCGATTGCTGGCAGACGACCCTTTGGCGCGGATTGATGTGCCACATTTCGCCGCCGGGGTTGGCGCGGTCGTTCTGGAGCAAGCCGACGCCGACGGCGAGCTGAGCTTCCTGGTTGTTATGGACTGAGGGCGTCTGACCTGGTCTCGATCGGGATCCGGCGACTATGCATCGCCAGTTCGATTTCGGTCGCCAGGGCACCGCCGAAAAACAAGGCGTTGACGTTCCACGACAGCCAGATCAGGAAAACCACGACCGTGGCGACGGACCCATAGGTCGCGCCAAGTTCAACGATCTGCTCGACATAGATGCCAAGTCCCCACGATGCGAAGATGCACAGGGCTGCGGCGGCCATACCGCCAAGCAGCGACGCCCACCAATTTACCGGATCGCGTGACATCGCCCAACGGTAAATCAGGGTCATGCCGGCCACCATGCCAGTGCTGGCCCAGGTCCACTCACTGTAGAGCCAGATTACGCCACGCAGGGGTCGCAGGTCGAGTGTCTCGCCCAAAATCCGGAATGCAAAAAACGCGGTCGATAGCACGGTCATGGCCACCATAGCTGCGATCAGCACAGCGAGGGCCAGCAAGTTGAATCCCAGGAACCCCCGCTGCCGCTCCTCGTCATGAATGAACGAGAGCCCGGCCAGCAGGGCTTTGAAGCCTCGATGCGACGCATAGCCCCCTACCAGCAAGGCGACACCGCTCTGGATCGAAATACTTCCCCCCGGGGCGCTGGACAGTCGAACCAACTCGCTTTGCAGGATGAGCCGCGCCGCGTCCGGCATGACCCGGGCCAGCACCTCGCCTTGCTCCGCGACGCGGGCAGGGTCTGACAATAAACTGTAGAGCCCCATAGCAATCGCCAACGCCGGGAAGATCGCCAGCATGATGAAGAACGACACGCCGCCGGTGTAGAGCATCACATCGCGTCCCCACATCCGGGTCAGCGCCTTGCCCATTACGAACAGGCCGAGCCGGACACCATGAACGGGGTCCCATTCGTGGGCCCGCAGGCGGCTCATCAGATTCAGGATTTTCATCGGGCCGCAATATCGACTCGGGCCGAGATGTGCCCCTGCGGACAGCATAGCGGCGCGCCACCCAGGTTAGTAGATGGCGCGCCGCCGATGGGGATGTCTTCCATCCGGGCCGGTCGCAGCTTCGAGGGACGGGAGAATTCAACGACCGATCCGAGCCACAATCTGGACCGGGACGGCTGAACCGCACCTGAACCGATTTGGCAGGAAATCGCAGGGATTGATCAGCCCAGCGCGGCGATCTCGGCGTCGGAGAACCCCCAGTCGCTCAAGGCTTCGCCGTTGTGCGCGCCAACGGCAGGCGGCGGCCCCTGGATCGCACCGGGAGTTACGGAGAATCGGGGCGCAGGTGCAGGTTGGGTGACACCCGCCACCTCGACAAATGTCTGGCGTGCCACATTGTGAGGATGTCTGGGCGCTTCATCGAGATCGAGCACCGGGGCGAAACAGACATCGGTAGCAGCCATGATGGCCGTCCACTCGTCCTGCGTCTTCAAGGCGATCACCTTGGCCAGTTTGTCGTGGAGATCGGGCCACGCCGAACGATCATGCTGGGCCTGGAAGGCCGGATCAGTGATCCCGGTTTTTTCAAGCAACAGGGCGTAGAACTGCGGTTCGATGGAGCCGATCGAAATCCACTTTCCGTCCGAGCACTGGTAGGTGTCGTAGAAGTGTGCCCCGCCGTCCAGCATGTTGGAGCGCCGCGTCTCCTTCCACATGCCCGAGGCCTTGAAGCCGTAGAACATGGCCATCAGCGAGGCGGAGCCGTCGCTCATGGCGCAGTCGATCACCTGTCCCTTGCCGGTTTCGCGGGCCTGGATAATGCCGGCCATCAAGCCAAAAGCGAGATAAAGCGCCCCGCCGCCGAAATCGCCGACAAGATTAAGTGGCGGCACGGGTTTGTCGTCTGTGCCGATCGCATGCAGCGCCCCGGTAATGGCGATGTAGTTCATGTCGTGGCCGGCGGCATGAGCATAGGGGCCCGTCTGCCCCCAGCCGGTCATGCGGCCATAGACCAGTTTGGGATTGCGCTTCAGCGCCACATCGGGACCCAGCCCCAGACGCTCCATGACCCCGGGACGGAAACCCTCAATGATGCCGTCGGCGGACGCCATCAGTTTCAGGCATGCCTCAACCGCCTCGGGCGTCTTGAGATCCAGGGCGACCGAACGTCGGCCCCGTGCTGTGATATCCGAGGGCGCTCCACCGCGACCTCCCTTGCGGTCCACACGCACCACGTCGGCACCCAGATCCGATAGCAGCATCCCGCAGAACGGACCCGGCCCGATGCCGGCAAATTCGACAATCTTCAGACCGGTGAGTGGACCCTGGCGCATCATAGCCTCCCTATTTTCCAGCGACTTAAGCGCACTGCCCTTTGGTCAGCCAAGGCTTAGCCGCCACCCGGCAAGGACTGGCCATCGTCAACTGTGATCACGCTGCCAGTCATGGCGTTGGCCGCCGGACCGGCGAGCATCATGAATGCCGCGTCAAGATCGGACGCCTCCATCAAGCGACGACGTGGAAAGCCCTTGAGCTGGCGCTGTCCGCCATCGGTCGGCCACCAGGTATCGTTGATAGCGGTCTCGATATAGCCGGGACAAAGCGCGTTCACGGCGATCCGGTTGCGAGCCCACTCTCGCGCCATGCTGCGGGTCAGCATTGCGACCGCCGCCTTGGAGCCGCAGTACGCCGAAAGACCCGGCAGAACCGTGTGGCTGGCAATGGAGGCGATATTGATAATCCGCCCTTCGATCCTCCTGGCCATCATGCGCCGCGCTGCTTCGCGGGCCGCAAAGAAGGTTCCTCGAACGTTGACCGCGAAGGTCGCGTCGAAATCCGCAATCGATACGTCCAGGGCCATGCCTTCGCCCCCCATACCGGCATTGTTCACCAGGATGCCGATAGGGCCGAGCTCGGCCTCGATTTGATCCAGAGTGGGGCCTATGGATTCCGCGTCAGCTACATCGAGCGAAAGGGCGATGGCGCGAAATCCTTCGGCGTTCAGCTCTGAGGCCAAGGCTTCGATTCGGTCGACCCGTCGCGCCGTGAGGGCAACAGCGGCCCCGTTCTCGGCAAGTAATCGGGCGAAATGGGCACCCAGCCCGCCGCTGGCACCGGTAACGACCGCAACTTGACCTGAAAGCGGCAACGCACTGTCCATTTTGAAACCCTTCTGCAACTTGAGCCAAGCTATTGATCTGGAATATCGGCGTCCGATTCCTCACCGGGAACCATTATGCGCCGTTTTGGGATCGAGACATGGCGGCAGGGATCAATGCGCGCGTTCTGATCGTCGCGCGCGACGATTCAGTGGCTGGCCCCTTGTCAGAGGGGCTGGATCGTCTTGGTTGGCGCACGATCACGGCGCGTGGCGTGGCGTCGGCGCGCTCGGCCCTGTCCGACCTTCAGGTCGAGGCGGCGATTGTAGACCTGGCAGGGCTTGGGGCCGAGGCGGTCGATCTGGTTGCGAGCCTGCGCGCCGCCTGTGCGCCGCGTTGCCTGCCGATCATTGCCATCGGCGCTCCGGACCCGTTCCAACGCGACAATGGATACGATCTGATCCTGGCCGGGCCGGTAGATCCGGCGCAGGCGGTGATGCGCCTGGAAACGCTGGTCCGCACTGCCGTCGCCGAGGAAGAGTTCGAAGTCCGCCAGGAAACCTTCAGCGAGCGCGGCCACACTCTTGAAGGGCCAGAAATAGACGTCAGCCCCTATCGTGTCCTGGCAATCGGTGAGCCTGCTCCCCAATTTCTGGCGCTCTCGAATGCCCTGGCGCGCAACGGCGCCGAAGTCGTCGGTGCCTTCACAGCGTTCACGGCGTTCGACTACCTGCACGAAAAGCCGTTCGACGCCGTCGTTCTGTGGGCCGGCGAGACGCCGCATGAAGCTTTATCGATCGCAGCGGGGCTTCGGCGCAATACACGGCTCTATCACACCCCCGCACTGCTCTACATGCAGACCCATTCGTCCTTGACCGCTTCGGAGGCCTACCATCGCGGGATCTCGGACGTGGCTTCGCCTGAGACTGCGGAAACCGAGACCGCACTACGTGTTGTCGAGCTGGCGCGTGCGTTTCGGCGACAGAAGTCGGTTCGAGCCGCACTGGAACGCGCCCGCAGCTCGGGCTTGATGGACGCCTCGACAGGCCTCTTTACCCGCGACCTGTTTGCCGGACACTTGATGCGGGTCGCCCGCAGCGCCGTGGCCAGAAACCGGGCGCTCAGCGTGTGCATGTTGAAGGTTTCGGAACGCCCGGAACTTCAGGCACCCAGAGCCGGGGGGTGGGTCGCGCGCGCGATCCCCCAGATCGGATCCATGATCGGTCGACTGGTTCGAGTTGAAGACACCGCCGCGCGACTTGCACCGGAAGTTTTTGCGTTGGCGTTGCCGTCGACACGACTTCACGCGGCCAAGGCCGCAGGCGAACGGATAGCCGCCGTCATCGGTTGCACTGCCTTCGAGGCGGGAGACGGCGCAACGCCCTTCGTCATCGACTTTGAGCTGGGTGTCGCCGAGGTGGCGTCCCCTGAGACTGTCGGCTACGCCCTGGAACAGGCCGCCGCGATGGCCCACTCTCGAAAGTCGGCGTAATCGGCGACCGCGCCGAGACCGCCTCTACTTCGTTGGCGGACGCGGCTGGTTGGCTGCCGCCGCCTTGGCGGCCTGCTGCAATTGACCCATGGCCGCACTCAATTCAGGAACCCGCGCATTCAGCTCGTTGCCGCATCGAGTGAGTTCGACCTGGGCCTGGGCGGGGGTGGTAAGCGTTTTCGCCTCCGCGACCATAATGGGACCGAGCTTGCCGGTCATGCCTCGCGCGTTGAGCCGGCCCAGGAAGTAGAAGCTACCGGTCTTTGCTGCCTCCCGGTTCTTGGGGTCCTGGGCGGCGACGCTAAACATCATGATGCAGCGGGAATCGGCCCGGTCTGCTGCCGTCTGCGCGATCGCAGGCGAAGCAGTGGCGGCCAGGGTCGCCAGACCAATGAGTGTCGGGAGCAGAACGCGCATGATGGTATCCTGGATAAAGGGTCGGCGGAGCTAACACCCCAAAGATGGCCCTTTTTGCGCGCTTCACATGAAAATCGTCTGAACTGACGCCCTTTAGTTTGCGACCAGGCCCGACTCGAACATCTCCCGCCAGCGCGCCCGGTTCTCTTCGATCCGAGGCAAAACTTCCTGCAGCAGTGTCGCGGGGAGGTCGCCCACCGGATAGTGCAGCGCGTCGTCATGCGCCGCACGCCAGA
>JANORH010000339.1:0-4651 GCA_031415215.1 Alphaproteobacteria bacterium
GGGATCCGGGCTTCCGGCGTGAACTCCATGCCGTTGATGTTGTCGCCGCGATAGGACGGTAGCTCGACACCATCGATGGTTTCCACAGGCGACGAACGCGGCTTGCCGAACTGGCCGGCCATCCGACCCACCTTCACCACCGGCTTGCCACCCGCGAACGTCAGCACCACCGCCATCTGCAGGATCAGCCGGAACAGGTCGCGGATGTTGTCGGCGTGGAATTCCTTGAAGCTCTCGGCGCAATCACCGCCCTGCAACAGGAACGCCTTGCCCGCCGCCACATCGGCCAGCTTGCTCTTCAGGCGGCGCGCCTCACCTGCAAAAACCAGCGGCGGCATCCGGCGCAGTTCTGTCTCGACACGCGAAAGCTCGGCCATATCCGGATAGTCGGACGGGATGTGCTTTGCGGGCTTTGATCTCCAGGAGGCGGGGTTCCAGTGTTCAGTCATGGCTCTAACGTCAACAACCGCCGGGGTTTCGGCGGGCCGGGCGTTTTACGCGCATTGTCGCGCGCCGTCGACGGGGTTGAACTCAGGGTTTCGCGGGCTGGGTTTCGCCAAGCGCTGCGATCACCGCAACCAGGGCCGCCAGCGCCAGCCACCATTCCTGCCAGACCCCGAAACTGACCAGTCCGAAGAACAGATAGACCGCAGCAGACCCGGCGGTGGCCGCCGTCAGCAGGCTGCGCTCATCGCGGGCAAGCCTGCGAAACACAAAGGCCCAGGTCAGGGCCGCCAGCACCGCGCCCACAGCGCCCAGTTCCAGCCATATCTGCAAGGCCGCGTTGTGAGGGTGAAGCTGGATCGCCGGACTGAAAGCGCGACTGGCGTCCAGGCCCCAGCCACGCCACGGGTGATCGGCAATGCGGGCCATGGCGAACGCCCAATAGCCCATGCGCTGATCCCAGGAGACCGGCAGGTTAGCGCCGGCACCGGCCATCCGAACGCCCAGGATCAGCACCGGCATGACCACGACCACCCCGGCCGCCGCCAAACCCATCGCCTTGGGTGCGGACCGCGGCCAGATCCAGACCAGAGCGCCGACGCCGATCACCAATCCGACGGCCAGAACCGGCGCATCCGACAGAAAGATCTGCGCCAGAACGGCCGTGCCCAGCGCCATAGGAGCCGCCAACCACAGGGGCGCCCCCGCCCTGAAGCCCGCGACAGCCGCGACCGGCCAGATCAACGCCAGCACGAAGCTGCCTTGCGCGATATTCTTTCGGCCCAGATCAGGCCGGATTGGATCACCCATCAGCGCTCTAAGCGTCCGGTAGACGTCGCCATCGGTGAACGCCTCCACCAGCAGCAGACAGCCATATCCGGCCAGACCCAACGCCAGAATCCGCAGCGCCAGTCCCGCGATGGCCGGGTCCGCGCGTCGCGCACCACACCACGCCGCAAAATAGAGCGGCAGCTGCAGGGCCAGCTTCAGAACGACACTCTCATCCACCGCCTGCGCCCGATGCGCCGTCCATAATGTCGACAGTCCGGCCCACGCAAGCCCCAGCAACAGGATGATCGCCAGCGGGGTCTGGCGCACAGGAATCCGGATGGCGGGCAAACACAACAAGCCTGCGAGCGCCATCAGGACCGCAAAGCCCAGGGGTCCCAGCCAGGCCATCCAGGGTGTCAGGCAGGCCACACCCACCAACACCCAGCCGCACCAGACCCCAAGTCGGTCGCGCGTGGGCGCGTCGGATGCCGTCACGCCACCGCGCCCAGAGACGGCGGTGCCACCTTATCGCGCATGGTCACAAGTTCCTCGGCCAGCGTCGGGTGGACTGCGCAGGTCGAATCCCACTGGGGTTTGGTCACACCCATCTTCATCGCGATGGCGGCCATCTGGATGATCTCGGGGCCGTCTGGTGCCACCACATGGCACCCCAGGATACGCTCGCTGCCCTGCTCCACCACCAGCTTGATCAACGCCTGCTGATGGCCACCGTAGAAGGTCTCCTTCATCGGCCGGAACTTCGACATATAGATGTCGACCTTGCCATACTGGTGGCGCGCATCCGCCTCGGACAATCCCACCGACCCGATCTGCGGCTGGGTAAAGACGGCCGAGGCCACCATCTCATGATCAAACGTCGTCGGGTTGGCGAAAAACTCGGTCTGGGCAAAGGCCGCCCCCTCTCGGATCGCCACGGGGGTCAGGTTGATCCGGTCGGTGACGTCGCCCACGGCCCAGATGTTCTCGACGTTGCTGCGTGAATAGGCGTCGACCTTGACCGCGCCATTGTCGGCCAGCGCCACCCCGGCTGCATCAAGCCCCAGCCCCTCGGTGTAGGGTTCCCGGCCCAGGGCAAACATCACCACCTCGGCGGTTGTCCCATGCCCATCGGTGCAGGTGCTGACCAGACCATCGGCGGTCTTCTCAATGGCGCTGATCCGGGTGCCAAGCCGCACCTTGATCCCACGCGCCTCCATCTCCTCGGCCACATGGCTGCGGATGTCGTCATCAAAGCCGCGCAGCACGTTCGGGCCACGGTGAATCACCGTAGTATCCACGCCAAGACCGTTGAAAATACAGGCAAACTCCAGCGCGATATAACCACCGCCCGCCACCACAATACTTTTGGGCAACTGCTCCAGATGGAAGGCTTCGTTAGAGGTGATGGCATGTTCAATACCGGTCACGTCGGTCGGCATCCAGGGCCGACCACCGGTGGCGATCAGGATCTTTGCCGCCGTCACCGTGCTGTGGCCTTCGACCTGGATCGTGTGGCTGTCGGTCATCCTCGCCTTGCCGTGCAGCAGTTCGGCACCGGCGTTCTGCAGATTGCGGACATAGATGCCAGACAGCCGCGCGATCTCGGTGTCCTTGGCCAACAGGAAGCGCGGCCAGTCAAAGGTGGTGTCGCCGATGTCCCAGCCATAGCCCCGCGCAGTCTCGAAAGACTTCGAATATTCAGAGGCATAGACCATGAACTTCTTGGGCACGCAGCCGCGGATGACGCAGGTCCCCCCCACCCGGCTCTCCTCGGCCACGGCGACGCGAGCGCCTGACATAGCCGCCAACCTGGCCGCGCGCACGCCGCCCGATCCGGCGCCAATCACAAAGAGGTCGTAGTCGTAGTCAGCCACTGATTGGCTCCTAAGGTTCGAATTCCATCACGCCGTCCGGGCCGCCAACCAGCGCCAGATCCGCCAGATCCAGAAACAGCCCATGCTCGACGACGCCTGTGACGCTTTTCAGGGCGGCCGCCAGGGCCGCAGGTTCCTCGATCCGCCCGCAGGCCGCATCATAGATCAGGTTGCCGCCATCGGTCCTGACCGGTTCGCCATCCCGGCGGCGCAACATCGGGGCCACCCCCAGATCGCACTCCGCCAGCGCGTCGCAGATCCTGAGCGCGGTGGTCTTGTGACCATAGGCAACCACCTCGATCGGCAGCAAAAACTTTCCCAGCGTTTTCACACGCTTGGCGGCGTCTGCTATCACCACGCATCGGCTTGAGGCCTCCCAGACCAGCTTCTCGCGCAACAACGCCGCCCCACCGCCCTTGATCAGAGACAGCCCGGGCCCGATCTCGTCGGCACCGTCGACCGTCAGGTCGATGGTCCGGGTCTCGCCCAGTTCACCGATCCTGATGCCCAGGCTGGCGGCCAGGTCCTCCGTGGCCTTCGATGTCGGCACGCCGATGATGTTGAGCTTCCGCGCCGCCAGCGCCCGCACGAACCACACTGCCGTCGATCCAGTGCCGAGCCCGACGATCATGCCGGTCTCCACGAGGGCCGCAGCCGCCTCGCCCGCCGCCTGCTTTTGCCCGTCAACGTCGATCATGATTTCGCGGTGGCCTTCTTCGCGCCCATCACCTGTCGGAAACGGGCCGCCCAGCCGGCCTTCTCCACCTGGGTTCCGCGTTCCAATGCCAGGGCGTCTGCCGCGACATCCCTGGTGATCACCGAACCGGAGCCGATATAGGCCCCCGCCCCCACCGAGATCGGTGCCACCAGCGCGGTGTTGGAGCCCACAAACGCCCCCGCCCCAACATGGGTGTCGTACTTGAAGAAGCCGTCGTAGTTGCAGAAAATCGTCCCCGCCCCGATGTTCGCACCGGCCCCTATAGAACCATCGCCCAGATAGCTCAGATGATTGGCCTTGGCACCCTTGCCGACGGTCACTTTCTTCACTTCGACAAAGTTGCCGATGTGGGCCTCCTCACCGATATCCGCGCCAGGGCGCAGCCGCGCATAGGGGCCGACCAGGGCCCCGGCGCGCACCACCGCCCCCTCCAGATGGCTGAACGCCCGGATCACAGCGCCCGCTTCCACGGTCACGCCGGGACCGAACACCACATGGGGTTCAACGGTTGCACCCGGGGCCAGCATCGTGTCCCACGACAGATGCACCGTCTCCGGCGCCGGCATGGCCACGCCCTCGGTCAGAAAATGCTCCCGTCGCCGCCGCTGAAAGATCGTCTCGGCCTGCGACAGCTGCATCTGGGTGTCGGCCCCCATCACCGCCGACTCCGGCGCGATATTGGCGCGGACCACCGCGTCCTCGTGCGTCGCCTCGGCGATGATGTCGGTGATGAAGTACTCGCCCTTGGAATTGTCGTTCTTCACCCGCCCCAGCCAACGGAACAGGTCGGCGCGATCGGCCACATACAACCCGCCGTTGCACAGCTTCACGGAGCGGACCTCAT
>JANORH010000340.1:0-8773 GCA_031415215.1 Alphaproteobacteria bacterium
CTGGTGGCCACAGCCTGGGCCTCGGCCTCGACGTACCGGGGCTCCGACAAGCGCGGTGGCGCGAACGGGGCCCGGATCCGGCTGGCCCCGCAGAAGGACTGGGAGGTCAATCAGCCTACCCAGCTGGCCAAGGTGCTTGGCGTCCTGGAGACGATCCAGGCGGCGTTCAATGCCACCCAGACCGGCGGCAGAAAGGTCTCGCTGGCCGACCTGATCGTGCTGGGCGGTTGCGCTGCAGTCGAGGCTGCGGCGAGGGCGGGCGGCCATGATGTGACCGTCCCCTTTACACCGGGCCGTACGGACGCGTCCCAGGACCAGACGGATATCGACTCCTTCGCCGCCCTAGAACCGGTCGCCGACGGGTTCCGCAACTATCAGCGCGGCCGCTACGCCATTTCGGCTGAGGAAATGCTGCTGGATCGGGCACAGCTGCTGACCCTGACCGCACCGGAGATGACGGTGCTGGTGGGCGGGCTGCGCGCCCTTAACGCCAATGTCGACGGATCAACTATGGGGGTCTTCACGGCACGGCCCGGAACCTTGACCAACGACGTCTTCGTCAACCTGACGGACATGAGTGTGGCGTGGACTCCGGCGGCGACTGAAGGCGTCTTTGAGGGTCGCGATCGCGCGACCGGCCAGCTGCGTTGGACGGCCAGCCGCGTCGACCTCGCATTCGGGTCGAACTCGCAACTTCGGGCCATCGCTGAAGTCTACGCCAGCCGCGATGCCGGGCCAGCCTTTGTGAATGCGTTTGTGGCAGCCTGGACGAAGGTGATGAACCTGGATCGCTTCGACCTCGCCTGATCTTGACGCGGCGGTCCGGAAGGGTTTCCAAGACGGAGAGATCAGGAGACCCTGCCGTGACCGCCGACGAGATGAAAGCCATCGTGCTGGCCTTCCCCGGGGCCGAAGAAGGCATGAGCTACGGCAGCCCGTCCTTCAAGCTGAACGGCAAGTTCTTCACCCGTCTGCGCCGCGATGACGCCAGTGTGGTGCTGATGGACGTCAGCTATGACGAGCGTGAGATGCTGATGGAGGCCGAGCCAGCCACCTTCCATCTGACCCCACATTACAAGGACTATCCTTGCGTGCTGGCCCGCATTGAGAGTTTGCATCCCGGCTCATTCCGGAATTTCCTGGAACGTCGGTTCCGAAAGGTGGCGAAGAAGACAGTTGTGAAGGCGTGGGAGGCGGAGAAGGGATAGTTTTGCCCGACTGTCTCAGCCCGTTTTCTCTACCTCTGCTCGTCATCGCCCGGCTTGTCCGGGCGACCCATGATCACCGTTGAGGCCAGCAGGAATTCTGCGGTGCCGCCGCGATCAAAACTTCGCCACGGAGATCATGGGTGGCCCGGACAAGCCGGGCCATGACGAGCAATATTTCTGGATCGAGGCGTCATGCCCAATCCCGGCCCATCCTAGACCGCCCCCGGCGACACGAGTAAACCGCCACATGGCCTACAAATCCCTGCGCGAATTCCTCGACAAGCTTGAAGCCGCCGGCGAGCTGGTGCGCGTCAAGGAACCCGTCTCAACCGTCCTGGAGATGACCGAGATCCAGCGCAGGCTGCTGCGCGACGGCGGGCCGGCGGTGCTGTTTGAGAACGTCATCCGGGCCGATGGCGAGGCCTCGACCATGCCGTGCCTGGTCAACCTGTTCGGCACGGTCAAGCGGGTGGCCATGGGGGTCACCCTGGGGGGCGAGGAACGCACCACAGCGGGTGAACTACGCGAGGTGGGCGAACTGTTGGCCTTCCTGCGTCAGCCGGAGCCGCCACGCGGCCTGAAGGACGCGCTGGAGATGCTACCTCTGGCGAAAACCGTGATGAGCATGCGGCCCCAGGTGCGCAAGTCCGCGCCGGTGCAGGAAATCGTGCTCAGGGGCGATGACATCGACCTGACCAAGCTGCCGATCCAGACCTGTTGGCCGGGCGAGCCTGCGCCGCTGATCACCTGGCCGCTGGTGGTGACCAAGGGACCGTCGGACAAGCGCGAGGACAACTATAATCTCGGCATCTATCGGATGCAGGTGCTGGACAAGAACCGCACCGTGATGCGCTGGCTGGCCCACCGTGGTGGTGCCCAGCATCACCGGCGCTGGAAGGCCGAGGGCAAGCGCGAACCCTTGCCCGCCTGCGCGGTGATCGGTGCCGATCCGGGGACGATCCTGGCCGCCGTGACGCCCGTGCCGGACACGCTGTCGGAGTATCAGTTCGCCGGCCTTTTGCGGGGGTCGAAGCTGGATCTGGTACCGGCCAAGACCGTGCCCCTGATGGTGCCGGCCCAGGCCGAGATCGTGCTGGAGGGCCATGTCCTGCTGGACGAGTACGCCGACGAGGGGCCCTACGGCGATCACACCGGCTATTACAACTCGGTCGAAAAGTTCCCGATCTTCCAGGTGACGGCGATCACCATGCGTAAAAACCCGATCTACCTGACCACCTTCACCGGTCGGCCGCCGGACGAGCCCAGTGTACTGGGCGAGGCGCTGAACGAGGTGTTCATCCCCCTGCTGCAACAGCAGTTCCCGGAGATCGTGGACTTCTGGCTGCCGCCGGAAGGCTGCAGTTACCGGATCGCGGTCGTCTCGATGAAGAAGGGATACCCCGGCCACGCCAAGCGCGTGATGATGGGCGTCTGGAGCTATCTTCGCCAGTTCATGTACACCAAGTGGGTGATCGTCGTGGACGACGACATCAATGCACGGGACTGGAAGGATGTGATGTGGGCGCTGTCGACCCGCATGGATCCGGCCCGCGACATCACCGTGATCGAGAACACCCCCATCGACTATCTGGACTTCGCCTCGCCCGAGAGCGGGCTGGGCTCGAAGATCGGGCTGGACGCCACCAACAAGTGGCCGCCCGAGACCCATCGCGAATGGGGCGAAAAGCTTGGCATGGACCGGGCCACGATCGATGCGGTCACGGAGAAGTGGGCGCGGCTGGGCCTGCCGGGCGATGGACGACCGGTGGAATGAGGTAAGGAGGCGGCATGGACCCCCAAGCTTCAGCACACGCCGCCGCGCTCTGGACCGGCCTGCACCTCATTCTCCTGTTGGTTCTGGCGGTTTTGGTGACGCGCCAGCGGCGCAAGCATCACGTCGAGATCGGTGATGGCGGCGTGCCGGTCCTGAACCAGGCGATTCGGGCGTTCGGCAATGCGGCGGAGTATGTCCCCGCCGCCCTGATCGGTCTGGGCGTGCTGGCGCTGGCCGGGGCCATGCCGCTGTTGATCCACCCCATCGGGTTGCTGCTATTTGCGGGCCGGGTGATGCACGCCGTGGGCCTCTCGCGGAGTACCGGCGTCTCCTGGCTGCGCACCGCCGGCGTCCTGGCCACCTGGATCGCCTATATCGCCCTGGCTGCGGCCCTTTTGTTCTACGCGGTCCCTTAGGCTTGTTCCGGGCGGCCGGGTCCGCCATATCCCCCCGATGGATGAGACCCTTCTGAATGACGTGGTGGCCGCTGCTCTCAGGGCCGGTGCCGATGCAGCCGAAGCCGTAGGTGCCCAGCGCCGTAGCCTGTCGATCGGGGTGCGCGAGGGGGCGCTGGAAGAAGTCGAGCGCGAGGAATCGCGGGACCTGGGCCTGAGAGTATTTGTCGGCCAGCGGCAGGCCACGGTGTCGGGCTCCGACATTTCCGCAGAGGCCCGGGGCAAGCTGGTGGCGCGGGCCGTGGCCATGGCGCGATTGGCGCCGGAAGACCCCTATGCCGGCCTGGCCGATCCGGACCGGCTGGCGCGGGGGCCGTTGCGCGATCTCGACCTCTATGACCCGACCGAGCCCTCGCCCTTGGACCTCGAAGACCACGCCCGCGCCGCCGAGGCCGCCGCCCGCGCGGTGCCCAAGGTGACCAATTCCGATGGCGGCAGCGGCTCCTGGTCATCATCGCAGTGGACGATGGTGACCAGCGGCGGCTTTATCGGCATCCACCGAGCCTCGGGGTTTGCAATCGGCGCCTCAGCCATTGCTGGCGACGCCGACGGCATGGAGACCGGTTATGACGGCCGCTCCGCCCGCTGGCAGTCAGACCTGCCATCGCCTGAGAGCCTCGGAACCGAGGCCGGCCGTCGCGCGGCGTCGCGTCTTGGTGCCCGCAAGATCGCCTCGACCACCGCGCCGGTGATCTTTGAAAACCGTCTGGCCGGGTCGCTGTTGAGCCCGCTGATCGGCGCCATTTCGGGTCCGTCGATCGCACGCGGTACCTCGTTCCTGAAGGACAAGCTGGGCCAGCAACTTTTCGCCAAAGGCATCATGATCTCGGACGATCCCCATCGCCTGCGCGGCCTGGGGTCTTCGCCGTTTGACGATGAGGGCGTGGAAAACGTCGCCCGCAATCTGATCGACGACGGGGTGCTGACCACGTGGCTGCTGAATACCTCGTCGGCCCGACAACTGGGCCTCGCCACCACCGGCCACGCCTCGCGCGGGCTGGCCGGCCCGCCCGGCGTTTCCACCTCGAACCTGACCTTCCATGTCGGCGACCGCGATCTGGCGGGCCTTATGCAGGACGCCAAGGCGGGCCTGCTGGTCACCTCGATGTTCGGGCCCTCGCTGAACGGCAACACCGGCGACTGGTCGGTGGGCTGCTCCGGGTTCTGGTTCGAGGGCGGCGAGATCGCCTATCCGGTCAACGAGATCACGGTGGCGGGCAACCTGCTGGACATCTTTGCCCGCGTCGTGCCGGGCGCGGACCTGGAGATCCGGGGTTCCGCCAATTCGCCGTCCCTGCTGGTCGATGGGCTGGCCATCGCGGGTCTATGACCGACGATCTGGCGCTGATCATAGACGCAGCCCACGCCGCCGGTACCTTGGCACGCGACATCCGCAAGCAGGGTCTCCAGGTCGAATACAAGGCCGACAAGAGCCCGGTGACCAACGCTGACCTCGCGACCGACCTGCTGTTGACCGAGCACCTGCGCACCGCGCGGCCCGACTATGGCTGGCTGTCGGAGGAAACGGCAGACGCCACCCACCGGCTGGACTGCCGCCGCATCTTCGTGGTCGATTCTATCGACGGCACGCGCGCCTTCCTGAACGACAAGCCCTGGTGGTCGGTGGCCATTGCGGTCGTCGAAAACGGCATGGCCGTCGCCGGGGTCGTCTATGCGCCGGAGTTCGAGGAGACCTATGTGGCCACGGCGGGTGGGGGCGCGCACCTGAACGGCGTGGTGATCCGGCCCAGCTTCGCTACGGTTCTTGAGGACTGCCGCATGGCAGGAGACCCGGCGATGTTCAAACATCCGGCGTGGCCGCAGCCCTGGCCCGCCATGCGGGTCGAGCCGCGCAACTCGACCGCCTATCGCATGTGCCTGGTGGCGTCCGGCGACTTTGACGCAGCGGTGGCCCCGATGCGCAAGAGCGACTGGGACGTGGCGGCGGGCGATCTGATCGCCCGCGAAGCCGGCTGCTTCGTCGGCAATCACAAGGGCGAGGCGTTCCGCTACAATCAGCCCCGCCCCTCACAGGCCAGCATGATCTGCGCCACCCCGGCGCTGGCTCCATTGATCCTGCCGCGCGTCCAGCATATTGGCGCACCCAGATGATTGCATTTGAAACGACCTGACCATGCCCCACAGACAACTGCTCCACCTCGTCATCGGCGGGGAACTGAAAACCCTCGAGGGCACGCCCGAGTTCGAGGACCTGACCAAGGTCGACCTGGTCGGTGCCTATCCGACCTATGACGACGCCGTCAAAGCCTGGCGCGGCAAGGCCCAGCAGACGGTGGATAACGCCCTGATGCGCTACTTCATTATCCACGCTCACAAGCTGCTCGCACCGGGTGCCGACGAGGACGAGAGCTGAGCTGTTTCGTCACTCGCGCTTGAGCACACTTTCCGTCAGCAGGTTGCCCCACATGTTGGTGCGGAACTCGGCCTTCATTGCTGCCGGATCGTAGCGCGGGCTTTCGACCCACTGCAGGAATGTCATCCCCGCCGGCTCACCCTCGGTGAGGTACTTTGCAAAGGTGTAGTCCAGCACCCCGGTCTTGCCGTGGCGGATGTGCAGATAGCGCAGTGAGAGCTGCTCCATGGCTTCGCGGATAGGCAGGCCCTTGCGAAAGTGCATGTAGAGCACGCTCATGATCCCGGCCCGGTCCGCGCCGGACTTGCAGTGCATGAAGGCCGGGTACTCCAGCGTCTCGAACAGCGCCTTGGCCCCCAGCACACGGTCGCGGGACGGGACCTCACGTGAGGTGATGGTGAAGTCGACCAGGTTCAGGCCAAGTCGCGCGCAGGCGTCTTTTTCGAGGGCATGAAAGCTGGCTCCAAATCCGCCGCGCAGGTTAACCACCGTCTTGATCCCGCGCGCCTTCCAGTCGGCCAACTGATGCGGCCAGGGCTGGTTGGCGCGGACCAGTTCGTCGGAGAGCCAGTGGGCATTGGAGAACCCCAGTCTCAGATAGGCGTGGTCGTTCCAGAGATAGTCAGCCACCGCCCGCGCCCGCCCCAGCGGTGAGGTCAGATTGAAGCCGGGCCTGGCGCGCGTTTCCGTCATCTGACCTAGTTAGGGTGATCGCAGCGTCGGTGGAAGTACGCCTGAGCTTGACTTGCAGCCCGCAACATCCGACCCCAGCCCCATGAGCGAGCGCGCCCTGCCCGAGCTTTCCGCCCGCGCCCTGATCTCGCGGGTGGCCGGCGTCTATCTGCGGCCGCGCTGGCTGGGCTGGAGCGGGGCCCTTGCGGCGGCCATTGCTGCGGCGGTGTTCACCACCCTGCTGGTGCAGATTCTTGAACCCGCCACCAACGACCTGATGGCCAATCCCAAGCCCGGGACCTTGTTGATCCTGCCGCTGACCATCGTGGTCTATGCCATCGCCCGCGCCACCGCTCAGGTGATACAGGCCACCCTGGTGAACCGGATCGGCAATGCCGTGGTCGGTGATATCCAGGTGCAGCTGTTCGGCAAGCTGGTGCGCGCCGATCTGGCCCACCTGCGCAGTCGCCACTCCGGCAGCTACGTGGCCTCGGTGCTCTATGACGCCGGGCTGATCCGCGAGGCGGCGACGTCGGGGATCATCAGCTACACCCAGAATGTGCTGATCGTAATCGGCGCCATCAGCGTGATGGTGTCGAACGACCGGCTGATGTCGATCCTGCTGATCGTGGTGGCGCCGGTCGCCACCTGGATCATGCGCCGCTTCGCCAGACGCAGCACCAAGGCCGCCCGCGGCGCCATGGTGGAAACCTCGGCGCTCTCGACCGCGATCATGGAAAGCCTCGACGGCGTCCGCGTCGTCAAGCTGGAGAATCGCGAAGCCTACGAGGAGGCCCGCGTTGAGGAGGTGGTGCGACGACGCCAGAAGCACCTGACCAAGGGTGCCAATGCGCGGGCCCGCGCGGCACCGGCCACCGAACTGCTGATGACCATCATTGTGGCCATCGTCATCGGTTATGCCGGCTGGCGCGCGCACCAGGGCGGCATGACGGTGGGTGCCTTTGTGGCCTTCATGGCGGCGCTGGGCGTGGCGTCGCAGTCGCTGCGCCAGATCGCCAATCTGCAGACGGTGTTTGCCGAGGGCATGTCGGCGGCGCGGCGACTGTTCACGGCCCTGGATGTTGAACCCGAGGTCCGCGAACGCCCGGGTGCGCCGATCCTGAAGCTCGATAAGGCGACGATCCGGTTCGAGGCTGTGGCCTTCGCCTACGACGCGACCTCCCCCACCTTGAGTGACGTGACCTTCGAGGTTCATCGCGGGGAGACCGTGGCCCTCGTCGGACCCTCCGGCGGGGGTAAGTCCACGATCCTCAATCTGATCCCCCGGTTCTATGACGCCAGCGAGGGCCGAGTACTGATCGACGGACAGGATGTCCGCGAGGTGGCCCTGGCTTCGCTCCGGGATCAGATCGCACTGGTGACCCAGGAACCGTTCCTGTTCGACGAGACGATCCGCGCCAACATCGCCTACGCACGCCCCGACGCCACCCTGGCCGAGGTCGAGGCGGCGGCGCGGGCGGCGGCGGCGCATGAGTTCATCATCGCCCTGCCGGACGGCTACGACACCACAGTCGGTGAGGCCGGTGCCCGCCTGTCCGGCGGCCAGCGACAGCGGATCGCCATCGCCCGGGCCTTTCTGAAAAACGCCCCGATCCTGCTGCTGGACGAAGCCACCAGCGCGCTGGACACCGAAAGCGAGGCGCAGGTGCAGGCCGCGTTGAAGCGGCTGATGACCGGGCGTACCACCATCCTGATCGCCCACCGCCTGTCCACCGTGCGCGGTGCCGACCGGATCTATGTCGTCGACAAGGGCCGGATCGTGGAGACCGGCGACCACGCGGGGCTGGTGAAGAAACGCGGCCTCTACGCGCGCCTGGCCAGGAGCCAGGACCTGGAGGCGGGCCCCGCCACGTGAAGTCGTTCCTGCGCAGCGATGGCGTTCAGGCGGTGCTCGGATGGCTGCTGGGCACCTATATGCGGCTGGTGCTGCACACGTTGCGCTGGCGCCATGAGAACGTAGATTGCGTCGAGCCGGTGCTGGCCGGGTCGTCCGGGGCCATCGCGCTGTTCTGGCATGGCCGCATTCCGCTGGGTCTGGCTCCGACGCCGCAATGGGGTCGCAAACGTACAAAATGCCTGATCTCGCCCTCGGCGGACGGCGAGTTCATTGCCCGCGCGCTCGCCATGTCGGGCTTTGGCGCGATCCGGGCCTCCTCCGCCAAGCCGGGCGACGCCGCCAAGGCGCGGCAGGCCGTCGGCGCGATCCGCGAGGCGGTCGCCTGGGTCAAGGGCGGCGGCGCGTTGGTGGTCAGCCCCGACGGCCCGCGCG
>JANORH010000341.1:0-3163 GCA_031415215.1 Alphaproteobacteria bacterium
GTCCCCCTCCCCCGACGGGTGAGGAGAAGGACTTTGGGCGCTGACTTTCGAAGTGTGAATCCGGTTGCATCGGTGGCGGGGCCGGGCAGCTGCGCCGGCCAGACCCTGAACAGCCTCACGTCCGGGCATCCGGTCGCCGGCGCCCCGACGAGGGTCGCAATCAACCCGCCACGAAAAAGGCCCGGCCAATGGCCGGGCCTTTAATGTACAACTTCCGTGTACCGATCAGGCGACGAGGGCGCGCCGACGACGGAGCATGGCACCCGCCGAGCCGAAGCCCACGATCATCAGCGCCCAGGTACCGGGCTCGGGAACCGAGTTACCGCCACCGCCGCAACCAGGAGTCATGGGGTTGGCACAGGGATCGCTACCCGTTGAAAAGAGGCGGGCATTCGACAAGGGGCCACCGAACAAGGTGGTGATCGATGCCGTCGACGTGGCGAAGTTGAAGACGTACATCCCGCTGACGCCGCCTTTTGCCGTGTTAGGTGGGCCGCCATTGCCGCCGCCCCAGTGAATGCTGATGACGGTGTTACCAAACAGCAGTTGGCCAAAGTCGATGACGCCTGTGTTGTCGTTTTCCGCGATATCGACAGAATCGATAATCATCGGGGTCCCGGAAAGGCCAAGCCGAGTGAAGGCGTCCTGCCGGTTATCGGCGGCATCGTTTGTGCCCGCGAGGCTGTTTTTGCTGTAAAAGCCAGCACATGCGATGGCGCCAGCAACATCACCCAGGGTGCAAGGATTTGTGCCACCGATGTAGGTGACGGCCGCCGTCGCAGGCGCGGACAGCATGGCGGTCGCAGCAAGTCCGGCTGCTGCCGCTAGAATAAATTTCTTCATGTGCCCACCTATGTGACTGAAAATCTGATCTGGTCCTGCAACTAACATACCAACGTTTCCAGCTTACGACTACCACCCAGAGGGCGAGCTTTCGGCCCTGGATTCCCCCGAGAGGGGGTATTTACAAAATTTCACATCTATCGGGACGGGAGTGGGCAGCTTCAATCGACTTCAGATAGTGCCCCGGCTCTTCAGCCTGTGCCGCTTTCAGATATCACCTTGAGCGCACCTGCCCCGGCCGATAGCGTCGGTCGAACGGGTCGGAATTGGCCAGGGAAGGGTCTCACTCCATGAAAGGCATCACCCACCTCGCCGCTGCTGTCGGCATCTGGCTGGCAGTCAGCGTGCTGTCGATCGGCTTTGGCCTGATCCCGCTGGCGATCTGGGCCCTGCTGGTGTTTGTCGGGGCCGAGGGGCGCGCGGCCAAGGCGCAGGCGCAACTCGAACGTACTCTGATGACCGGCGAGACCCTGGTGGTCGCCGCAGCCCAGCACCGGGCGTTCGCCCTGTTCAAACGCCGCGCCATGCTGGCGATTACGTCCAGCCGCGTGCTGACCCTGCAACGCGGCCTGATCGGCGGCTTCAAGATGGTCGATATGCAGTGGAAGGACCTGAAGGACGTGCGCATCGAGCAGAACATCCTGGATCAGATCTGCGGCTCGAACCTGGCCTTTGATCACCTGAGCCAGCCTCAGATGGCGGTCGCCGTCGACGGTGTACCCAGCGAGGTGGCGACCGCCATGTATGCGCGCGGCCAGTCGGAGGAACAGGCCTGGGAGGAAAAGCGGCGTATCCGCAGCCTGGAGGAGATGCGCGCCCAGGCCGGCGGCGTCACGGTCGGCGCCATGACGGACGCGGGCGGCGGCGGTGCCGAGCGCATCGTCGACGACATCCAGCGCGCCAAGAGCCTGCTGGATTCCGGTGCCATCAGCGACGCCGAGTTTCAGGAGATGAAGGCCAAGATTCTGGGGCGCGCGTGACGTCGTTGTGTCGGATCCGAGGCCTGCTTGCGCTGGGGCTGTGTCTCGCAGGGCCGGCCATGGCGGGAACCCCGGTGACCGAAAAACAGACCTGTCCGGTGGGCGGCGAGCGGTTTACCCACCAGACGACAGCGTCCTACACCACCTTCGGCCAGCGGCCTGACGGGAAACCCTATGGTTCGTGGACCTTTCCGGTGGCCTTGCCGCAGTGTCCGAAGAACGGGCTGGTGATGTACCGGGCGTTTTCGAAAACCGAGATCGCGCGCCTGCCTGCCCTGCTGGCCGATCCGGTGTTCGTCGAACTGCGCCAGAGCCAGACGCCCTACTATCGCGCCGCCTGGCTGGAGCATCAGCTGCAACCCCGCTCGCCCGCCGCTGCCTGGCTGTTGCTGAACGCCAGTTGGGAGGCGGAGGACGGCTCCCTGCGCAAAGCCCGCGATCAGGACGAGTTCATCGATGCCGTCGCCGTGCTGGCCTCCATCTCGGAACCCCGCGAGCAGTTCGCCCTGAAGGTCCGCGCCGCCAATGCGATGCGCGAACTGGGCCGGTTTGACGCTGCGGCCGCCGCGCTGCAGGCGCTACCGCGTGTCGCGCTGGACACCGACCCCGACCGTCCGGCCTGGACGGACTTTCTGACCCGGCTGGAAGGCGCCATCGCGCGGCGCGACCGCACGCCTGAGCCGCTCGACCTGATCCCGGCCCGCATCGCCGCCGGGTTCTGTCTGGGCGATGAGCGTGCGCCGCCCCGCAACGATCCCTGGTGCCGCGATCCCGCCATGGCCCAGCCCATCAGCCAGCTCCGCGACGCCCGCGGCGGCCACGCGGCGCATTGAGTGCGCGACGTCGGTTGGGCTGAACTCGTGTTCTGCCCCTCAAGATCGTCATCGGCGGGCTCTTGACCCGGCGATCCATGCTGAAGCTACCGTTGGGTAGGCGGGTCAAGCGCCCGCCTATGACGAGCAGATTTGGGGGATCGAGCCCCATGGAAGGAACAGCTACCTTTTCGCAAGCTTTCGAGCGCTTCATGCGGCATCTTCTCTGGAACAGACGATGAACGTGCCGATTCGCATCCTGGGACTGGACCCTGGCCTCCGCCGAACCGGGTGGGGCGTGATTGACTGCGCGGGGGCCCGGATTTCCCATGTCGCCCACGGGGTGATCGCGCCAAAAGACACGCTGCCCTTTGCTGAGCGGCTGCTCTGCCTGTTCACGGAGATCGAAGCGGTGCTGGTAGCCTATGGCCCCCATGAAGCGGCGGTCGAGGAAACCTTCATGAACAACAACGCCCAGTCGGCGTTGAAACTGGGTCACGCCCGCGCCATGGCGATGATCGTGCCGGC
>JANORH010000342.1:0-12052 GCA_031415215.1 Alphaproteobacteria bacterium
TGTCCCAAGGAGCCCGCTTATTCGCCCGCGTGGTGGCAGCATCGCCATGTTTTCCAAGTCCATAAAGAATGCCGGTCTCATTGTTCCAGAGCGGTCGAAACAGATGGATCAGGTAGTCCTCTGCAGCTGTCTCCCAGCCGCTTTGAACGACCAAAGCTCGGTAATCGAAATCTGCGAGGTCGAGCGTGGTAGTCGCCTTGGCGATGTTCTTGCGATGCTCTGCCAAGCGCGCCGACAGGCGCGGCCCTTGCGCATTGGCGGATCGTGCATTGCGATCCGAAGGGGCGGCTTGCCCGACATAAAGCGGCGTCTCTGTTCCCGATAGCGCTCCATAAAGGGCGCACTGCCCCCGATAGTAGATCGCGTAAACCCCGGACCCGTAGAAGGGCTGAACCTCGGCCAAGGGTAGTCGCTCCTGCGCGACCAATGCCAAAGCGACAAAGCGTCCAACAACTTTTGGGTTGCTAGGGTCGAAAACCGAGGCGGGCTGCCGGATGGGATCAAGAGTTTCAAGAAATCCGTCCAGATCCGAAATTGCCTGACGAATCTCGCTGTTCAGGCCATTCCGGAGAGACGACGAAAGATTGGTAGTTGCCGCAGCCTCTAACAGGAGGGCAATTTCTCGCCTGAGTTTGGCAACCTCCGAAGCTGGTGTGGCGCGGGTCACGCCACCGCCCGCAAATGTCTCGCGACATCACTGCCGACAACGTGAGCCAGGCGGACAGGCACGGCATTGCCAAGTTGCCGCATCGCTTCCGACCACGCACCGTGGAAGATATAACTGTCCGGAAACGTCTGCAGCCGCGCGCTTTCGCGAATTGAGAAATACCGAACCGAACCATCCGCACGAGCCAGCATGTTCTCGCCGCCGGGCACCCCGTGAACTCCCGCCTTCAAGGTCTTTCCGGGTTCATCCATCGGGCTTCCGGTGTGACCAGCATAGGATCGCGCGCCCGGCTGGAACCGATGATTCAGGAAACCCTTCGCGTCGTCCTGCGCATGCTCTGGATCGGGCAATCCCACGAGCGCGTCACGGACAGTTCTCCACGGCTGTGACGCAGGCCACTCGGTGATGCCTCGCATCCGGGCTTCAAGCCGCAAAGCTAACACCCGCTCAGTCATCGGGACCTCATGCCGCTCCCAGTATTCCGCCCCTGGCCGTTGCGACCAGAGCAAAGCGTCCTGAGAATGGGTCTCGGTCGGAAAGCTCCACTCGATATTGAGGTCATCACGAAAGCCGACAAAGAACACCCGTTCGCGGCGTTGCGGGACTCCGTAGTCAGCAGCATTCAACACCCGGGTTACGACGCGATAGTGGAGGTCCGAACGAAGGCCTGATGTGTGGTGCCGCTCAAGTCGCCCGAGATGTTCCTCCCAGGTCTCATCTTCGGTCGCGACGAGATCAGGGTGCTCGAGTTGCAGTTTGATGTATTCGAAGTAATTGCGGAACGCAGCTCGCGTCAGGCCCTTCACATTCTCGAAAATGAACGCCCGCGGACGGGCTTGACGGACCGCCCGGATGGCTTGGGGAAACATATCGCGCACATCGTCATAGGCACGGTGCTTGCCACCCATTGAAAAGGGCTGACAGGGGGGGCCACCGGAAACGAGGTCGAGAACACCTTCATAGGTGCTGAAATCCACACCTCGAATATCGCCCTCGGTAAGGTTCCAGTGCGCCACGCTCTCGACGCTGCGAAGCTGGTTGTCTCGAATTGTGTCGCAACAAAATCGGTCCCATTCCACGACGCGCTCGGGTCGAAACCCGGCCTGATGCAGGCCAATACCAAGGCCACCAGCACCTGCAAAAAGTTCGACGGACTTCATACCCCGGATTCCCATTATAGCGCTTTGCCGACACCTTCGATTCGCAGCAAACAGGGCTTCAGAAGCATCATCTATGACGGGGCTTCGTTCTTCAAGTGTTCTCCGTCAAGGACACCAGCCCCCTACACCCCGTAACTCAATATCGGTGCCAGCCACCGTTCCGCCTCGGCCAAATCCCACCCCTTGCGCCGCGCATAGTCCTCGACCTGGTCTTTCTCGATCCGGCCTACGCCGAAATAGTGGCTTTCCGGGTGGGCGAAATAGATTCCCGACACCGCCGCCGGTGGCGTCATCGCGAAGCTTTCGGTCAGCGCCATACCCGCCGCGCCGGGGGCATCCAGCAGGTCGAACAGCGTGGCCTTTTCCGTATGGTCGGGCTGGGCGGGATAGCCGGGGGCCGGGCGGATGCCACGGTACTTTTCTTCCAGCAGCAGGGTCAGATCAAACGCTTCATCGGGCGCATAGCCCCACAGCTCGGTGCGCACCTTGCGATGCATGGCTTCGGCAAACGCCTCTGCCAACCGGTCGGCCAGGGCCGTGGCCAGGATGGCGGAATAATCGTCGCCCGCGGCCTTGAACTGCTTGGCCAGTTCCAGCTCGCCGTGCCCGGCGGTGACCGCAAACCCACCCATGTAGTCGGCCGGTCCTCCGATCGGCGCCACGAAGTCGGACAGAGCCATATTGGCCTGACCGGCCCCGGTCTTGACCATCTGCTGGCGCAACGTGTGCAGCCGCGCGCGCTCGGTGCTGCGGGTCTCGTCGGTGTAAAGCACGATGTCGTCGCCATCGGACTGCGCGGGCCAGAAGCCGATCACCCCGCGCGCCTCCAGCAACCCCTGCTGCAGGATGCGGTCCAGCATCGCCTGCGCATCCTTGAACAGGTCGGTGGCCGCCACGCCCACCACCTCGTCCTCCAGAATCGCCGGATAGCGGCCAATCAGCTCCCAGCTGGCAAAAAACGGCGTCCAGTCGATATGACGGCGCAGCTCCGGCAGGTCATAGGGCGCAAACGTGCGGGTGCCGAGGAATGTGGGCTTCGGCGGCGTGTAGCTCGCCCAGTCAGGCTTGAACGCGTTGGCGCGGGCTTGCTTCAGTGTAGAGCGCGCGCGCGTCCCCTGCCCGCGCTCGAACTGGGCGCGGACCTTCTCGTAATCGTCCGCCGTGGCCGCCAGAAAATCGGCCTTGGCTGTCGGCGACAGCAGGTTGGACACCACCCCCACCGCACGGCTGGCGTCCAGCACATAGGTGGTCGATCCCGACGGATATTTCGGCGCGATCTTGACCGCCGTGTGGGTCTTCGACGTGGTGGCCCCCCCGATCAGCAGCGGCATGGTCATGCCACGCCGCTCCATCTCGGCGGCCACATAGGTCATCTCGTCGAGGGACGGCGTGATCAGGCCGCTAAGGCCCACGATGTCGACATTGTGCGCCTTGGCCTCGTCCAGGATGCGGTCCAGCGGCACCATGACGCCCAGGTCGATGACCTCGTAATTGTTGCACTGCAGCACGACGCCCACGATGTTCTTGCCGATGTCGTGGACGTCGCCCTTGACGGTGGCCATCAGGATGCGGCCAGCCTGCACGCGAGGCTTACCTTCCTTTTCGGCCTCCATGAAGGGTTCCAGCCAGGCCACGGCCTGCTTCATCACCCGGGCCGACTTCACCACCTGCGGCAGGAACATCTTGCCCGCGCCGAACAGGTCGCCGACCACATTCATGCCGGTCATCAGCGGGCCTTCGATGACGTGCAGCGGGCGCTCCGACGCCAGCCGTGCCTCTTCGGCGTCAGCTTCTATGAACTCAGTGATGCCGTGCACCAGGGCGTGGGTGATACGCTGGCCGACGTCGCCCTCGCGCCAGGTCAGGTCGGGGCCCTTGGCCTCGGACTTGCCGCCCTTGTACTTGGGCGCCAGCTCCACCAGCCGTTCAGTGTTGGTCAGCTTGGGGTCGCGCTGCGGGCGGTTGAGGATCACGTCCTCAACGGCGACCTTCAGCTCCTCGGGGATGTCATCATAGACCGGCAGGTCCCCGGCGTTGACGATGCCCATGTCCATGCCCGCCGCAATGGCGTGATACAGAAACACCCCGTGGATGGCGCGGCGCACCGGCTCGTTGCCACGGAAGCTAAAGCTGACATTCGAGACCCCGCCCGAGATCCGGGCGTGCGGACATGCCGCCTTGATCCGCCGCGTCGCCTCGATGAAGTCGACGGCATAGTTGTTGTGCTCATCGATCCCGGTCGCGACGGCGAAGATGTTGGGATCGAAGATGATGTCCTCGGCCGGGAAACCCACCTGTTCGGTCAGAATCTTATAGGCCCGCTTGCAGATCGCGACCTTGCGCTCGGCCGTGTCAGCTTGCCCGACCTCATCGAACGCCATCACCACCACGGCCGCGCCATAGCGCAGGCAGGCCCTGGCCTGTTCGATGAACTTGGCCTCGCCCTCCTTCATGGAGATCGAATTGACGATGGTCTTGCCCTGAACGCACTTCAGCCCCGCCTCGATCACCTCCCACTTGGAGCTGTCGATCATGACCGGCACGCGGGCGATATCGGGCTCGGCGGCAATCAGGTTGAGGAAGGTCTTCATGGCGTGGACGGAGTCGAGCAGGCCCTCGTCCATATTGACGTCAATGACCTGGGCACCGGCGTCCACCTGCTGGCGCGCGACAGACAACGCCGCCGGATAGTCCCCGTCAGCGATCAGTTTGCGGAACCTGGCCGAGCCGGTGACATTGGTCCGCTCGCCGATATTGATGAAGATGGGGCGCATGAAGGCTCTGAACTCACATTAACTCGGGCGTACAAGGGCTGGCAGGCCATCAATCGAGACCGCGTTTGCCTCGTAGCGGCGCTCGGCCCATTCGTCGAATGGCCGATGGTCGACATGGCGGTGCAGCTGCTCGCGCTCGCCTTTGTAATCGTAGAACGGGACGCCCCAGCCACAGCTGTCGGAGATGCGGGTGACCTTCACCACGACAATAGCCCGCGCGCGCTCAAACCCCGGAAACAAGGCCTTTAGCTCGGCAAATCCGGGATCTTCAAACGCAACAGCCCGGCCCTGCCCGTATAGACGCAGGATGTTGGCCTCGCCCTCAAACGCGCAGAACATCAGGGTGATGCGCGCGTTCTCGCGCACATGCGCCAAGGTCTCCGCCCCGGACCCGCCGAGATCCAGATAAGCCACCGTGCGCTCATCGATCACCACCAGGCTGTCATACCCCTTGGGCGACACATTGACCGACCCTTCGCCCGACAGCGGTGCCGTCGCGACAAAGAACATCTTCTGCGCCCGGATGAAGGCGGTCAGCTTTTCGTCAAGCTGGTCGTAGGTCTTGCTCATCAGTTCATCTCAATCAGTGAGCCCTCTCCCCCTTGCGGGGAGAGGGTTGGGAGTAGGGGTGTCAGCGCCGTACCAGAAGGTTCGCACCCCCACCCCCGACCCCTCCCCGCAAGGGGGAGGGGAGCTACGACGCCAGCTCAAACGGCTCCAGCCCCGCCAGCCGCATCGCCGTCGGACGCACAGGGATCGCGCGCGGTTTCATTCCCCGCACCTCATCGGCCACGTGGCGGATGTGATCCGGCGTGGTGCCACAACAGCCGCCCAGGATGTTGACGATCCCGTCCTTGGCCCAGTCGTGCAGCTGGTGGCCGGTCTGGTCGGGGGTCTCGTCGTACTCGCCCATGGCATTGGGCAGGCCCGCGTTGGGATAGGCTGACACCAGGGTGTCGGCGATCCGTGACAGCTCGGCGATATGTGGCCGCATCAGGTCGGCCCCCAGCGCACAGTTCAGGCCGATGGCGAACGGCCTGGCGTGGCGCACCGAGTTCCAGAACGCCTCCACCGTCTGGCCCGACAACGTCCGGCCCGAACGGTCGGTGATGGTCCCGGAAATCCAGATCGGCAGCGGCTCATAACCCTCGTCCTCAAGGTCCAGGATCGCCTTCAGCGCCGCCTTGCAGTTGAGCGTGTCGGTAATGGTCTCGACCAGATAGAGGTCAACGCCACCATCGTGCAGGGCCAGCACCTGTTCGCGATAGGCCGCATAAACCTGATCGAACGTCACCTTGCGGGCGCCGGGATCGTTTACGTCTGAGCTCATCGACAGCATTACCGGCAGCGGGCCGATAGACCCGGCCACAAAGCGCGGTTTGTCCGGCTCTTTCGCCGTCCAGCGATCGGCGACCTCGCGGGCGATCCGGGCGGCGGCCAGGTTGATGTCGCGCACGGCGGCTTCCTGGGCATACTCGCCCTGGCCAATGGAGGTGGACGAGAACGTGTTGGTCTCCGAGATATCCGCGCCCGCCGCATAATAGGCATCGTGCAGCTCGCCCACGATATCGGGCCGGGTCAGGCACAGGATATCGTTGTTGCCCTTCATCTGGCCCGGATGGTCCAGAAACCGGTCGCCCCGATAGTCAGCCTCGGTCAGGCCGCGCTTCTGGAACATAACCCCCCACGAGCCGTCGAGGATCAGCACGCGCGCCTTCGCGGCTGCTTTCAGGGCTTTGATACGGTCCTGGCGAGTCATGCCGCAGCTTCTTTCGGTTCCAGAGGGGTCTCGCGCACGCCCAGCACACGACAGATCGCGTAGGTCAGGTCGGCACGGTTCAGGGTGTAGAAGTGGAAGTCGGCAAAGCCTTCCTCCGCCAGTTTGGCGCACATCTCCGCGGCTACAGAGGCGGCGACCAGCTTGCGGGTCTCGGGATCCTCATCGAGGCCCTCGAACAGGTTGGCCAGCCAGCCCGGAATGGCCACGCCGATCCGCCCGGACATGTTGCTGAGGCCCGAAAAGCTGGACACCGGCATGATGCCTGGCAGGATCGGGATCCTGACCCCCGCCTTACGGATGCGCTCGATGAACCGGAGGTAGCCGTCCATATCGAAGAAGAAGTTGGAGATCGCCCGCGTCGCGCCCGCGTCGATCTTGGCCTTCAGGACCTCGATATCGTGGTCGACCGACGGGCTCTCCGGGTGGATCTGCGGATAGACGCCGACGCTGACCTCAAATGGCGCGATCTCACGGATGCCGGCGGTCAGCTCGGTGGCGTTCTGATAACCGTCGGCGCGCGGCACGTAGGTGCCGCCCAGCGAACCCGGCGGATCGCCGCGCAGGGCTACGATATGCCGGATGCCTGCTTCCCAGTAGTCCCGGACCACCTCATCGACATCGGCACGAGACGCCTCGACGCAGGTCAGGTGGGCGGCAGGTCGCAGTGTGGTCTCTTTCAGCATACGCACCACCGTACGGTGCGTGCGCTCGCGCGTGGAACCGCCAGCACCATAGGTCACCGAGACGAAAGACGGGTTCAGCGGCTCCAGTCGACGGATCGCCTCCCAGAGCGCCTCCTCGGATTTGGGCCCTTTGGGCGGCGAAAACTCGAACGAGACATTTGGGGGCAGTCGCCCGGCAACCCCGGCGCGGGCAACAGGACCCAGGGCAGTCGGCGGGCTCATGCGGCAATCCTCAGCTCATCGGGTGTGCGGGCCGCAGCCCATATCTTGACGGTCAGGCCATCGCTTCGGGTCGGAGGCAGCGAGGTCAGCGCCAGATGCGGCAAACCGGCCTCGGTCAACCAGCGCGCCATCTCCTCGTCCGAGAACCCCAGTCGGCGATGCTGATGCGCCTCGCGGAGGAACTCGTGGCTGTGTGGTGCAAAGTCGACAATGATCAGTCGGCCATCGACCGCCACCAGTCGTGAGGCCTCGCGGACTGCGGCGGCAGGATCGCCCAGATAGTGCAGCACCTGGTGGACGATCACCACATCCGCAGAGGCGTCGGCAAGACGGGTGTCCAGAATGTCGCCATGGCGCAGCTCGACGTGGGCCAAACCAGCCTCGGTCGTATTGCGCCGCGCGATGTTGAGCATCTGTTGCGACAGATCCAGCCCTACCGCCTGGGTCGCGCGCGGTCCCAGCAGGGTCAGCATCCGCCCTGTGCCCGAGCCCAGATCCACCAGCCGGCGGATGCGCCGTTCGCCGGACACCTGAACAATCGCATCCTCGACATTGGCGTCCGACACATAGAGCGACCGGATTTCGTCCCAACGCGCGGCATTCTCGGCGAAGTAGCTCTGGGCGGCGGAGGTCCGCTCGGCCAGGACGCCATCCAGACGACTTCGGTCCTGAGCGAGCACGGTGTCGCCCGGATCGACTTGCGGGAGCAGGTAGTCAATCACCTCCCGCTCACGACCCGACCCGGTGAGGCGATAGAAGACCCAGGCACCGTCCGGAAAGCGTTCGACGAGGTTTGCCTCGGCCAGCAGCTTGAGGTGGCGCGACACCCGTGGCTGGCTCTGATCCAGCACGCGGCAGAGCTCCAGCACCGCCAGTTCCTCGCGGGCCAGCAGCGCCAGAATGCGCAGGCGCGAGGGCTCGCCCACCGCGCGCAAGACGTCCACAATCTGTTTGGTCGCAAACTTCACAATCATATAAAGATATCTTTATATGAACATTTCGTCAAGGGACCCCGCTCGACCCTCGCCGCCAGTTTGATGCACGCCAAGTATACACTGGTTATACCCCTACTTGTATGAAACGCGTCCTAATCATCGGCAATTCAGGCGGTGGCAAATCAACCCTCGCCCGCCACCTGGGCGACAAGCTCGACCTGCCGGTCATCCACCTGGACGTCCTGTTCTGGAAACCCGGCTGGGTGGAAAGCGAGGATGCTGAGTTTCGAATGGAGATGGCGGAAGTTCTCCAACAGCAGGCTTGG
This sequence comes from Alphaproteobacteria bacterium, assembly GCA_031415215.1. GTDB lineage: Bacteria > Pseudomonadota > Alphaproteobacteria > Caulobacterales > Caulobacteraceae > Phenylobacterium. Next base: position 8,548 of record JANORH010000342.1, read on the forward strand.
GTATGCGATGGCGACTTCGGATCCTCCATGGACCTGCGGGCACCGCTGGCCGACACCATCGTGTGGATTGATCAGCCGCCACTGCTTTGCCTGATGAGGGCGGTATGGCGGATGTTGAAGTATCGCCATGGAGACAGGCCCGACATGGCCGAGGGCTGTGGGGAGACTGTAGACTTTCAGTTCTACAGCTACATCTGGAACTGGAACCGCATCCGTCGCCCTCGTCTCGAGGCTGCTCTGGCCCAACACGGTGCCCATGCCACCCTGGTGCGTCTGCGCAATGACATGGAGATCGCGGACTTCCTCGCCAGGGCTTGACCCGGACCCCGGCAAAAGCGTCTAAACCTCTCCGGTGGGTCCGCGCGGCGGCCTGGACATCGGCTCACCCTCGAACCCGTGCCTCGGCATGGTTCCGCGGTCGCTTGGCCGCCTGCCCCGTTCTGGTATCTCAATGTCATCCTCAAGCTCCCTCTGGCACCATCGCGACTTCGTGCGGCTATGGCTGGCCCAGAGCGTCTCGGCCTTCGGCGCCCGCATTACCCGCGAAGGCCTGCCGATCCTGGCCGTCACAACCCTTGCCGCCTCGCCCGGCTCATTGGGCGTCCTGGCCGCCGCGGGCAGCGGCGCGGCTCTGGTCGTCGGGCTCACATCAGGTGGCTTTATTGACCGCACTGCGCGGCGTCCCATCCTGATTGGCGCGGACCTGCTGCGCGCGGTCGCCCTGGTGAGCCTGCCGTTAGCGGCGTTCCTTGGGCTGGTCACCCTGCCGCACCTGCTGATCGCGGCGATATTGGTCACGGGCGCCAGCGTCGCCTTCGACATTGCCAGCCACGCCTATCTGCCAGCCCTGATCGGCAAATCCCGTCTTGTCGACGGCAACGCGAAACTGGCGACGACCGAGGCCATCGCCGAAGTCGGCGGCCCGGCCCTGGCTGGCGTGCTGTTTCAGTGGCTGACCGCCCCCATCGCCGTCATCGTCAATGCCGGAACCTATCTGGCCTCGGCGGCTTTTCTGGCGACCCTGAGCTCCGCCGAGCCGCCACCCGAAGTCGAACCCCGGCAGAGCTGGATCCATGAAGTCACCCAGGGCTTCCGGCTGGCCTGGGCCGAACCTCGTGTCCGCGCCTTGCTGCTGATGAATGTGGCCCAGGGGCTGTTCGGCGGAGTGTTTGCAGCGCTCTACATTCTGTTCGCCCTTCGGACGTTGGGTCTTCCGACGTCCCTGCTCGGGATCGCAATCGCGGCCGGCGGCGTCGGGGCTCTGCTCGGGGCGGGCCTCGGCCCCTGGCTGGCGCGACGCCTGGGCATTGGACCGGCGATCATCCTGACCATCCTTTGCGCTTCGATTTCGGCGATGACGATCTCGCTGGCACCCACCGACCGCGAGGGTGCCTTGACCGTCCTGATCCTGACCCAGATCACCGGCGACGCCTTCGGGGTGGCCAGCGGCGTCCTGATCGCCTCCCTGCGCCAGAGCCTGATGCCGCAGTCGGTATTGGGCCGGGTTGGCGGCGCATTCCACGCCGCGGCAGGGGCGACAGCCATCGTCGGCGCTTTGGGCGGGGGCGTTCTGGGCGACCTGATTGGGCCGCGTCTTGCGTTGGCCGTCGCCGGAGCGGGCTTCCTGATCATCCCGTTGATCGGCGTGTTGTCACCACTTCGAAGTGTCGGCCGGATCGAGGCGACGGTCAGCCCACCGTGATCCAGCCGGCCGGCAACGTCGATAGCTGCACATTCTGCAGGATCATCTGGTTACCGGCGCCCATGTCGATGACGGTGTCGGCCCCGACCTGGCTGAGCGTGTATTGAGTTCCGGGGTCCAGTTGCACCCGGTCGCCTTCACCGACGTTGAAGTCCGTCACCCGGTCCGACCCGGTCTCGGCGAAGGAGATGAAGATGTCTGCACCCAGCCCGCCGGACAGCACGTCAGAGCCCCGGTCGCCGGACACGATGTCATTGCCGTCGTCGCCGCGCACGGTGTCATCGCCCTGCCCGCCACGCATCAGGTCATTGCCGGTGCCACCGCCCAGGACGTCGTTGCCGAGGTTGCCATATACAAGGTCGTCACCGCCCTCGCCGAACAACGTATCCTGATCCTTGCCGCCGACCACCCAGTCCGCACCGGTGCCCCCGACACAGAAGTCGTTGCCCATATTGCCGTTTATGTCGTCGAAGCCGACCCCGCCGGTTATCGTGTCGTTGCCCTCGTCGCCCCGGAGATAATTGCGCCCGTCGCCGCCACCGACGACGTCGTTGTCAGCCCCGCCGAAGACCTGATCATCCCCTTCGGCCCCTGCCAGGGTATCAGCACCCGCGCCGCCGCCCACGCTGTCATCACCAGCGCCGGCGGAGTAGCTGTCGGCACCGTCGCCCAGAATGCGCATGTCAGCCTGGCCGGATCCTGCCTCAACCAGTCCCAGGGGAGCGGCCCCGACCGACCCTGTGGTGATGTTGAACGTCTGGACGTCAGCCCGGCTAACACCCAGCAGTCGCACGGCCTGGCCGGTTCGCATGGCAAAGACGATGGCGTCGTTCAAAAGCTGGACGACGACGTACTCGGCGCCAAGATTGGTAAAGGCGTCGACGGCGAACTGATAGGCTTGGTCATAGTCATCAACCACCGAGGTCCGGAAGTTGCCGAAGGCCAGCGGGTTGGTCCCCGCGAACAGCAGTCGATCCGCCGCCGTCCAACCCGAAATGCTGTCCAGTAGTTCCGGACGATTGCCCAGGGCGGCCGCTGCCGGGCTATCACTGGAGCCGATCACATAGAGGTCGAAACCGACGCCGCCGGTGAGGGAATCGGCACCAGCACCGCCCGTAATTGTGTCAGGTTCCGCGCCGCCGGTCAGCGTATCGACCGCACTGGTTCCGATAATGACAGCCATCGAAGCACCTCAGATTTGAGGTCCAAAGCTGACCGCAGAGACGTGTCGGGTCAAGGCGCGCAGGTTGCTGCCCCACGAGCGGGCCAACCGCCACCCTACCGGGTGAACTTGTGGAATTTGATCCGATGCGGGATCAGACTATCCGCGCCCAGCCTGCGCTTCTTGTCTTCCTCATAGGCTTCAAAGTTGCCTTCGAACCATTCGATGTGGCTGTCGCCTTCGAAGGCCAGGATGTGGGTGCAGAGGCGGTCGAGGAACCAGCGGTCGTGGCTGATCACCACGGCGCAGCCCGCGAACTCCTCCAGCGCCTCTTCCAGATTCTGCAGCGTTTCGATGTCCAGGTCGTTGGTCGGTTCGTCGAGGAGAATGACGTTGCCGCCCTCGGTCAGGGTCTTGGCCAGGTGGACGCGGTTTCGCTCACCGCCCGATAGCTGACCCACCTTCTTCTGCTGATCGCCGCCCCGGAAGTTGAACGAGCCGACGTAGGAGCGCGTGTTGATCTCGCGCTTGCCGACGGCCAGGACATCCAGACCCTGGGAGACTTCCTGCCAGACCGTCTTGCCAGGATCCAGCGCGTCACGGCTCTGGTCGACATAGGCCAGCTTGACCGTCTCGCCGAC
>JANORH010000343.1:0-4236 GCA_031415215.1 Alphaproteobacteria bacterium
GGCGTAGTCGTTCATGCCGTGTGCGGCGACGATGACGGCCCAGGGTTCGGTGGCGGCGTTCCAGGTGGACAGGCCCAGCCGCGCTCCATCGGGGGCAACGACCGCGTCGGCTTCGAGACGGGGCCCCTGGAATCCCGGCGGTGGCGTCGCCGCGCTTTGCACCGTCATGGACGTGCATGCTGAAAGCATCAGCGTGAGGATCAGAAGGCAGATGCGCGTCACGGTATCACCCATAGCGCGTCGTTTGTCTTGCCTCCAACGCTACGATGCAAGTCGCGTCGAAGCTCAGGACAGTGTGGCACGCGGAGGCCTCAGCCGCCGCATGCCACAAAGTTTTCAGGCGAGGTTCGCAGTCCGGGCGCGGCGGCGAAGCGCGCCGCCCGCCAGGCCGAAGCCCGTGATCATCAGGCCCCAGGTTGCCGGCTCCGGAACGGCTCCGCCGCCCTGGGTGGCCGAGATGTTGTCGAAATACTGGAAGGGCGTCCGGCCATAGACCGGGAAGGGCGTGCCCGTGGTGAACGGCCGCGTCGCCTGCAGCGACAACACGTGGGTGCCGGCTGTCACGTTAGTGCTGAAGGCCAGCGAACCGCGCTCGATAGCGCCGCCGTCGATGGAACCCGTGTCGAAGCTGTTGAGGGTCATCCCGTCAAGCAGGACGGAGAACAGGCCCCCTGAACCGTTGTTGCTGCTGCTGGAGAAGGACGCGAAGTCCGCGCTGAAGGTAAGCAAACCGTTGATCGTGGTGATGGACTGGAAGATGCCGCCACCGCCATTGCCACCGTTATCGAATACCGCGCGACCGACCTGGAATTCAGCCGCAGTGCTGGCACCGGAGCCCGTCACATCGAAGGAGGTCACCTGCGGTGCCGGTGCCGGGCCGATCACGCCGTTGGTGGTTGTGTAGAGCGTCCACCCCGTGAAGTCGCCGGTCGCGAAATCGCCGTTGGACACGAGCTCGACCGCCTAGGCCGACGTTGCTGCGATAGACAGTGCCAGCAGGGCACCGCCCAGAGATGCTGCAAAACGCATATTTATTCCCCACCTCGTTCAGAGTTCACGCCCGCAGCCAATCCCTTGAGCGACCCATATGGTTACGTGAGCAAGCGGGCGGCAACTGCGCAAGCGGATTCTCCCTATAGGCGAGTTCATCTGGAATTGACGGTCAGGCCTGCGGCAAACGCAATCTATAGACGCCTTTGAAGTCATCCGGATCAGCGGGTTTGTTGTGACGCAGGATCACCACCCTTCCCTGTCGCGCCAGCCCGCGAGCGACAGCGCGAACATGGCCCAGAGTGCGGCGCCAGGTCTCCGGCTCGACGGCGCGGGCGACATCTTCAGGCGCGACGGATTTTCCCGGTGCCACCTTGGCCAGAAGGTCGAAGATGGCGGTTTCGACGGCTTCACTCATGCGTGGATGATCCTGACATCGTAGCGTTCCAGCTGACGATCGTGGGTAATGAGGGGAATATCTTCTGCGATGGCCTGGGCGACCAGCAGCCGGTCGAAGGGGTCGCCGTGAACCGACGGCAGTCCGCTCACCGCCCAGGCATGGGCCGCCGTGACCTGAAGGATTTCATGGCGCGTGGCCGCAAGGTACTCCGGCAGGTTCTCCGGTGCCGATAGGCGGCCAATCGACCGATTTATCGCGATCTCCCAGAGGCTTGCGACACTCACGACCCGTAGTGTGGTCGGGTCACCGAGAATCGCTCTCGCCTCCGCGCCAATGGACCCCGATGTCGTAAGTGCCCAAAGGATCACGTGGGTGTCGAGAAGGACCCTCACTCGGCAGGATCATCCGGGGGAAAGATTTCGCTTTCCTCGAACAATTTTTGGATCTCGCGATCCGTGGCCTCAATGTCGGGATGAACCCAGATTTGCCCCTTGAGGGAACCCATCCAGGCCGGCAGTCCATCCGGGTGACGCGGAATGTCGGGGTTGGCTTCAACCACCGGCGTCAGCCGCACCGCCGGCTTGCCGTTGCGGGCGATGACCACCTCTTCACCAGCCTCGGCCCGCTCAATCAACTTCGAGAGGTTGGTCTTGGCGTTGTGGATGTTGGCGACGATCATATTAGCTAAGCTAACCTAGCTAACCCTGGATTTCAACCTCACCCGCCGCGCTTGATGGTCTCGCGGGCGATGATGACCTGCTGGATCTGGCTGGTGCCCTCGTAGATCCGGAAGATACGAACATCGCGGTAGAAGCGCTCGATGCCGTATTCGGCGATGTAGCCGGCACCGCCGAAGATCTGCACGGCCTTGTCGGCCACCCGGCCCACCATCTCGGAGGCGAAGTATTTGGCGGCGGCGCCTTCCATGGTGACGTTCTGGCCGAGGTCGCGCTTGCGCGCGGTTTCCATGGTCAGCGCCCGGGCCGCCAACGCCTCGGTTTTACAGTCTGCAAGCATGCCCTGGACCAACTGGAAGCCGGTCAGGGGCTGGCCGAATTGCTTGCGTTCGGTGGCATAGGCCACGCAGTCGGTGATCAACCGCTCGGCCACGCCGACACACAATGCCGAGATATGCAGGCGGCCCTTGTCCAGCACCTGCATGGCGACCTTGAAGCCCTCACCCTCGGCACCGATGCGGTTCTCGACCGGCACGCGGACGTTGTCGAAGATCACGTCGCAGACGTGGGCACCCTGCTGGCCCATCTTCTTTTCCGGCTTGCCGACGCTGACGCCGGGGAGATCGCGAGGCACCAGGAAAGCCGAGACGCCGCCGCCGCCTTTGATCTCCGGATTGCTGCGCGCCATCACCGTGAACAGGTCGGCCTTGTTGGCATTGGTGATGTAACGCTTGGCACCGTTCAGCACGTAGTGGTCGCCGTCGAGGATCGCGCGGGTCTGGACCGCAGCGCTGTCGGAACCGGCCTCTGGCTCGGTGAGCGCGAAGGATGTGATGATCTCGCCGGACGCGATGCCGGGCAGATACTTCTGCTTCTGGTCTTCGGTGCCGAACATCACCAGCGCCTGCGAGCCGATGCCGACGTTTGTGCCGAAGGTGGAGCGAAACGCCGGGCTGGTGCGGCCCAACTCGATCACCACGAGGCATTCTTCCTCCATGGTCAGTTCGAGGCCGCCGTAGGCTTCCGGGATCGAGAGACCGAACAAGCCCAGGCCCTTCATCTCCTCGACGATATCGTCCGGCATGGCGTCGTCCTCAGCCACCTTGGCCTCAAGCGGGCGCAGGCGCTCCATAACGAAGCGGCGGACGGTGTCGATCAACTGGTCTCGGGTTTCGGCGTCAAGCGCCATGGGCAAGTCCTTAGTGGCAGGTTGAGGTGGGCGTGCGGATTTTCAGCCGCTGGGGGGCGGAGGAGTCGTACTTTTGCCGCCAGGTCTCGACACCGATGTTGGGCTTGGTCTCGCAGGATTGCACCGGGTACAGCCGCTTGCGCTTGGCCCAGGCCGGCACGCCATTCTCGTCGACGGGTTTCTCGGCCACCACCGCCGGCTTCGGATCGGGGGCCGGCGCAGGCGCGGCGGGCTGGGCGACCGCTGCGCTCGACAGCAGGGCGATTGCCAGCAGGCTTGAGCAAAGAATGACGGTCCGGCCTTGCATGATGGGTCCTCGATGAGGCTTAAGCGGCGCAGGCAAACTAGTGTTTCAACGCGGGCGGGGCAAACGCTTCGCATGCGTTCTGGAGGATCGATGGACGGCGGAGAAGAACAGAACGGTTATACGTCAAAGTTGACGGTCGTCACCGAAGGCGAGTGGGCCGACTGGTCCTTCTATCCGGGCGGCGACCCTTACGAGGATCTTGCGGGGCCGTTCTACTACCGGATCGATGAGCGTGGGCCGGTCTGCGCGTTCCGGGCAGAACACAAGCACATGAACGGCGGCATGTTTCTGCATGGCGGCTGCGTCATGACGTTTGCGGACTTCTGCCTGTTTGTGATCGCCCGCGATGTGCTCAAGGATAGTCACAGCGTCACTGCGACGTTCAACGGGGAGTTCGTGGGCACCGCCCATATCGGCGACCTGGTGGAGTGCCGGGGCGAGGTGGTAAAAGCGGGCCGCAGCATGATCTTTGTGCGGGGCCTGATCACCTGCAAGGACGATCCGGTAATGAGTTTTTCGGCTGTGCTGAAAAAGCGGGCGCGGACGGCCTGACGGACTGTCACAGAAACGCTGGCAAATGGCGACATGAGCTCCTGCCGAATACGGTCCGCACAGATTATTGCCTGGCTCGTCCTCATCAGCAGCATCTGGACTGGAGAGGCAAGCGCGGCGG
>JANORH010000344.1:0-5591 GCA_031415215.1 Alphaproteobacteria bacterium
CGGACATGGCCATGGGTATACTCTGAAATGAGGAAGGGCGCGCCCCGTCGCCGGACCACGCCCCCCAGTTTGTTTTGAGTGTCGACGACCGCTAGTGGTGCGCGTCGGGCTTGATCACCGGGAGTTCGTTGAACTGGTGGAACGGCGGCGGTGAGGACAGGGTCCACTCCAGCGTCGTGGCACCCTCGCCCCACGGATTGGCTTCTGCCTTGCGGCGACGAACCGCCGATTCCAGCAACACCAGCAGGAACACCACCACGCCGAACGCCGTGATCATGTAGCCGTAGGTAGAGATCCGGTTCCAGTACTCGAAGGCGGTCGGGTAATCGACATACCGGCGCGGCATGCCCTGGAGACCCAGGAAGTGCTGCGGGAAGAAGATCAGGTTCACCCCGACGAACGTGATCCAGAAGTGCGTCGCACCCAGGAACTCGTTGTACTTCACGCCCCACATCTTTTCGTACCAGTAGTAGAACCCGGCGAAGATCCCGAACACGGCGCCGAGGCTCAGCACATAGTGGAAGTGGGCCACGACGTAGTAGGTGTCGTGCAGGCTGTAGTCGATACCGGCGTTGGCCAGAACCACGCCCGTCACGCCGCCCACCGTGAACAGGAAGATGAAGCCGATCGCCCACAGCATGGGCGTCTTGAAGTCGATGGAGCCGCCCCACATGGTGGCGATCCAGGAGAACACCTTCACGCCCGTCGGCACAGCGATGACCATGGTGGCGGCCACGAAATAGGCACGCAGCTCGATACCCATGCCAGCGGTGTACATGTGGTGCGCCCACACGACGAAGCCGATGAAGCCGATGGCCACCATGGCGTAGGCCATGGCCAGATATCCGAACACCGGCTTCTTCGAGAAGGTGGAGACGATGTGGCTGATCATGCCGAAGGCGGGCAGGATCAGGATGTAGACCTCCGGGTGTCCGAAGAACCAGAACAGGTGCTGGAACATCACCGGGTCGCCACCACCGGCGGCGTCGAAGAAGTGGGTGTTAAAGTTGCGGTCGGTGAGCAGCATGGTGATCGCGCCGGCCAGCACAGGCAGCGAGAGCAGCAGCAGGAACACCGTCACCAGGATCGACCAGACGAATAGCGGCATGCGGTGCAGGGTCATGCCCGGCGCGCGCATGTTGAAGATGGTGGTGATGAAGTTGATGGCCCCCAGGATCGAGCTGGCACCCGCCAGGTGGACCGAAAGGATGGCGCAATCCATGGCAGGGCCGGTGTGGCCGGACGTCGAGAGCGGTGGATAGAGGGTCCAGCCGCCGCCAAAGCCCTTGCCCGGTCCGCCGTCGACGAACATCGAGACCAGCAACATCACCCAGGCGGCGACCAGCAGCCAGAACGAGATGTTGTTCATCCGCGGGAACGCCATGTCCGGCGCGCCGATCATCAGCGGCACGAACCAGTTCCCGAAGCCGCCGATCATGGCCGGCATGACCATGAAGAAGATCATGATCAGAGCGTGGCCGGTCACGACGACGTTGTAACCATGCTTGGACGGCTCAACGAGACCCGTCGCTGCCAGCCAGGATCCTTCCCGGAACACCTGGATCCCGGGTTCGAACAGTTCCCAGCGGATCAAGCCGGAGAGCGCGCCACCCACCAGGCCCGCCATGATGGCGAACAGGATGTAGAGCGTGCCGATATCCTTGTGGTTCGTGGAATAGAACCAGCGGGTGAAGAACCCCGGCGTGTGGTTGCCGTGTTCGTCTTCGTGTCCGTATGCGGCGGCTTTTGCCATCTTACACGTGTCCTAAAGCTTATTTCGCGGCCGGCGCCGAGGGCGCAGGCGTGCCGGCAACGACGCTGCCAGCCTTGGGTTCGGGAGTTGCTGCGGGAACGACGGCGGCGGCGGGTACAGCGGCGGCCGCGGCCGCCGGAGCCGCTTCGACAGTCGTCGCAGCGCCAGCGACAGAGCCGCCCTTTTTAGCCACCCAGGCGTCAAAGTCGGCCTGACTGACCACCTTCACTTCGATCGGCATGAAGGCATGCTCAACGCCGCACAGTTCGCGGCAGTTACCGTAGTAGGTGCCGATACGATTGGCCTTGAACCAGGTCTCGTTCAGACGTCCGGGCACCGCGTCGGCGATAATCCCGAACGACGGCACGGCAAACGCGTGAATCACGTCGGCACCCGTCACCTGAACGCGAACCACGGCATTCACCGGTACGACCAGCGGTTCCGTCGCCGCCAACCGGTAGGGCACGCCCTTGGCGTTGGCCTGATCCTCGGGAAGGACGTTGGAGATGAATTCGCCGACCTTCTGGTCGGGGTACTCATAGCCCCAGTACCACTGGTAGCCAGTGGCTTTGACCGTCACATCCGGCTTGGGCATGTCGTTGTAATCGAACAACAGCCGGAAGGAGAAAATTGAAATTACCACAAGGATCAGCACCGGAATCAGGGTCCAGGCGACTTCGACGGCGGTGTTGTGGCTCCACTTCGCCGGCACCGGATTGGCGCGTTTGTTGTAGCGGATCACCACCCAGACCAGCAGCCCCAGCACGAACAGGGTTATGATCGTGATGATCGGCAGCAGAATGATGTCGTGGAACCAGATCGCCTGGTTCCGCAGATCGGTTACGCCTGGCTGGAGCGCGATACCGCCTGGAGTCGGCTCGCCGAGCCGGTCAACAGCCCATGCGGATGCGCCCCAGAAGGCTGCACTCGCGCCGGCCAGGGCGCCCAGCGCCCGCGTCCGAATTCCGTGAAAACTCGACTTCATGTCCCCTCGGTCTGGCTTGGCCGGCGGCGTCCCGCTGGATGGGAGAGAGACCACCACCGACTTCGGAATGAGACGTGCCGTAGCGCTCACGCGATAACCGACCGCCCCCTTCAGCGGCGGTGCATACGCGCATCCCTTGGGCTTGCCAAGGCGTCTAGGGCGCAAGTTATCTGCCTCCCCCGTCGCGGAGACGACGGGGGAGGAGGACCACCGGTCGAAGAGGCGATGGTGGAGGGGTCGCGTTCAAGCACCGCGCCAGGTCACGCCCCCTCCGCAACGTCCTCTGTGGGGCGCGGTCCCCCTTCCCCCGCTTTGCGTGGGAGGCAGGGTGACGCGGCGGTTTGAAGTCCCTATCTTGTCGGGATGAACGCTCCTGTCCCCGCGCCTTCCATCCTTGATTCCGTTGGCGTTGATCCCGCTCGCGCCCGGGAAATCCTCGGCGATGCCCTGATCGGCGCCGACGACGGGGAGCTGTTCGTCGAACGCTCCGAGAGCGAATCATTCCTGTTCGACGACGGGCGGCTGAAGTCAGCTGCCTATGACGCCACCGAGGGGTTTGGCCTAAGGGTGGTTGCCGGTGAAACGGCGGGTTACGCCCATGCCAGCGAGATTTCCGAAGCCGCTATCGGGCGCGCGGCTGAGTCGGCCTCGCTGGCCAAGCGCGGATACACCGGGATCGCCGCCGAAGCGCCCCGGTCCACCAACGCCAAACTCTATGGCGAGGAAAATCCGCTCGCGTCGCCCGAGTTTTCGGACAAGGTCGCCCTGCTGCAGGAAATCGACGCCTGGGCGCGGGCCCGCGATCCGAGGATCGTTCAGGTGATGGCGTCCATCGCCGGGGAACGTCGGACCATCGAGATCCTTCGCGCCGACGGTCGACTGATTCGCGACGTGCGCCCGCTGTGCCGTATCAATGTGCAGGTGACAGTCGAGCGCGATGGCAAACGTGAGAACGGCTATACCGGCGCCGGTGGCCGCGCGGGCTTCGAGGCCTGGATCACGCCTGACAAGTGGCAGGCCCAGGTGGACGAGGCGCTGCGTCAGGCCATGGTCAATCTTGATGCCATAGCGTGCCCTGCCGGCGAAATGGACGTGGTGCTGGGCCCCGGCTGGAACGGCGTGCTGCTGCACGAGGCGGTCGGACACGGGCTTGAGGGCGATTTCAACCGCAAGGGCACCTCAGCGTTCTCAGGCCGCATCGGCGAGCGGGTGGCGGCGCCTGGCGTCACGGTGTTCGACGACGGCACCCTGCCCGGTCGCCGGGGATCGCTGACCATCGACGATGAAGGCACCCCCACCGAGCGCACTGTGCTGATCGAGGACGGTATTCTGGTCGGCTATATGCATGACCGGATGAGTGCGCGGCTGATGGGCCTCAGCCCTACGGGCAATGCGCGGCGGCAATCCTATGCCCACATGCCAATGCCACGCATGACCAACACCGCCATGCTGAACGGCCATCATACCCAGGCCGAGATGATCGCTTCCACCAAGCGTGGCCTGTTCTGTGCCAACTTCGGCGGCGGCCAGGTGGACATCACCAACGGCAAGTTCGTGTTCCAGTGCACCGAGGCCTATATGATCGAGAACGGCAAGATCACCACGCCGGTCAAGGGCGCGACCCTGATCGGCGACGGACCCTCGGCCCTGACCCGGGTGACCATGATCGGCGACGATTTCGACTTTGACCCCGGCGTCGGCGTCTGCGGCAAGGCGGGCCAGAGCGTGCCGGTGGGCGTGGGCCAGCCGTCGCTGAAGATCACCGGGCTGACGGTGGGCGGGACCAGCGTTTAAGCACTTGATCGTCCGATCCTGCCTTCCCCGATTTCGGGGAAGGGGGACCGCGCCCGCCGGGCGTGGTGGAAGGGGCGAGACTGGGCGTAGAGCGTGAGCCCGCCCCCTCCACCACGCCCACTGCGGGGCGCGGTTCCCCTCCCCCGCGGCGCGTGGGAGGCAAGGGTGATATCGGACTTTGAAGCTTCACAGTTCGGCGGCAAATTCTCCTCATTTCGGCCACGTTACAGGCAATTAACTCGCGTCAATCGGGGAACGCAGGCCACAAGGCGCCCTGTTGGGGAGCTCGCCTATGTCGCTGTTTCACGTGCTGGCGCAGGCAGCTATTGCAACCGCCCCGGCAGGCGCCATCGCGCCGCAACAGGGCGTGACCAGCTACGGTCCGGAATTCTTCGTTGCCCAGCAGCCGGGCACGGCCATTGACATGCTGAACCGAATTCCGGGGTTCACGCTGGACACCGGCGCGTCCGTTCGCGGCTTCGAGGGGGCGGCAGGCAATGTGCTGATCGACGGGCAACGCCCGGCCAGCAAGTCCGACAACCTGCAGGACATCCTGAGCCGGGTGCCCGCCGGCAAGGTTGCCCGTATCGACGTGATCCGCGGCGGCGCGCCGGGCATCGACATGCAGGGCAAGTCCGTGCTGGCCAATCTGGTGCTCAAGAAAGACGGCGGGTTTCGTGGCCTGCTGGCCGTAGCGGACAACCACGTCGACGACGGCCGCGACCTGGGGCAGCTGCGCGCGGAGGCTTCCGGGGCATTTGGCGATATCAAGTGGGAACTGTCGGGTCGCGTCGGGCGCGGGTTTGATGATGGATCGGGTGCCGGCAAAGGCGTTCGGTTCACCCCGGGCAGCCCGACGGTGCGAACCGGCTACGACGGCGAAGGCGACGGGCAGTTCTGGAACGGTGTCGGCGCGGTCGAGGCACCGTTGCTGGGCGGCACGCTGCGGCTCAATGGCCGGATCAACACTGACGCCTTCAAGGCCGAGGAGCTGGTGCGCATCCTGACGGCACCGACCGGCATCGAACGCAGCCTGTTCACCCAGGACCTGGATGAGGG
>JANORH010000345.1:0-2616 GCA_031415215.1 Alphaproteobacteria bacterium
CTGCCGCATAGTTGGTGTAGAACGAGCCGCCTATACCACCCAGATCATAGCGCCCGACATCGTTCATCGCGATCAGGTTCCCGGAGTTCGCGAAACCTAGTGTGCCATCAGCAAACGATCCTGCCGGACCCAACAGGATCGAAAAAAACCCGTCCTCAATGCCATTGTGGTCAGCATCCGTGACCACGACGATCCGTGGTGCCCCACCGCCGATGCCCCCGAGCAATACGTCATAGTCTAGGTTGATATCGGTGATGTCTGCGAAATCGAAAATCTGATCATTGAACGCCCTCAGTACACTGAAGGTCGAATCGGTAGAGCTCAGCGTGAAGGGGCCGGGTGCCGAGCCGGTAGTGGAACCACCCGTTGTATAGGTGAAGGTGACAGGCGCAGCGGACGTTGTCCCTGCGGAGAGAGCAAGAACGATGGTGGTCGCACCAATTGCCAGAATACGGCGCATGACTTGTTCCTCTTCGATTGGTCGGTGCGACAATTGGCCGCAATCAACGAAAGGTCAATGGTGTTGACGTTAACAAGAACACCTCAGCCTCAAATCGCAATCAGCGCCGCCGCCAATCGCCGTCCTTCCGAGGTCAGCAGGTTATAGATGCGCGCTGCCGTGGCCGTATCCATGAATTCCAGACCGATGCCGGCTTGCCGCAGGCCCTCGCGCACGTCGCGAGACGGAAGGGCGTTGCGGGTGCCGGTGCCCAGCAGCACGAATTCCACCTCTGCGGCACCGGCATCAAACACCGGCTGCAAGGCTTCAAGGGTCAGACCCGACATGTCAGCAACGTGCCAGGATGCCGCCTCGTCTCGCAGGATCAGCACCGAGCCCTCGTGTCGTGCGCCGGCCAGTCGAAACCCGCCGTCGCCGTAGGCGTCGATGCTGGGCGCGTTTCGGGCCACGGGCCTAGAGCCGGACGGTGGCCGGTTTCAGGGGTTCGGCGGGTTCATCGCCCCGCTTGACGCCCCACAGCAGGATAACCGGCGCGGCGACATAGATCGACGAATAGGTGCCAATCACGATGCCGAACATCAGCACCAGCGACATGCCGAACAGGGTCGGCCCGCCGAAAATAGCCAGACCCGCCAGAGCCAACAGGGCTGTCAGACCGGTGATCACCGTCCGCGAGAGGGTCTCGTTGATGGACAGATCGATGACCTCGCGCAGAGGCATGCGTTTGTACTTGCGCAGATTTTCCCGCAACCGGTCGAACACCACGACGGTATCATTCATCGAATAGCCGATGACCGTCAGGATGGCCGCCACCGTCGTCAGACTAAACTCAAGTCCCGTGAAAGCGATCATGCCGAAAGTCAGAAACACGTCGTGGAACAGCGCCACAACCGCCCCGATGCCGAACTGCAGCTCAAAGCGGAACCAGATATAGATCAGCATAAGGCCGATCGAGAGTAACAGGGCCAGCAGGCCAGCCTGGAACAACTCGCCGGAGACCTTGGGACCGACCACATCGGTGCGCTCGAATTTCACCTGGCCCAAAGCCGCGCGGACCGTCGCCTTGACCTTGTCGACCGTCTGGGCCGGGTTGGCGCCGGCGGGTGTCTGGAAGCGAACCATAGCCTCGCTGGGGGAGCCGAACACCTGCACCTGGACGTCGCCCAGTTCGATGCGCTCCAGCGCTGTGCGCACCTTGCCCAGATCCACGGCCTTCGGGGCCGTCGACAGCTCCAGCACGGTGCCGCCCTTGAAGTCGATCCCGCAGTTCAGTCCCCCACAGGGGCCTTCAAACGGGATGAGCGCTCGCGACACAGCCGCGATGACCGCCAGAGTAGAAATCAACGCGGCGAACCGGGCGAACTTCACGAACTGGAAGTTGGTTTTGACCGGCAATATCTTGATCAGAGGCCACATATTCTTCATCTCGGCCCCTAGGCAATCGGCAGGGTCTTCGGCTTGGCGGTCTTGAACCACCAGGCCAGCAGCACCTGCGTAATGAGGACGGCGGTGAACACCGAGGTGAGCACGCCGATGGAGAGCGTCCAGGCAAAGCCCTTTACCGGCCCGGCTCCAAACTGGAACATCATCAACGCGGCCAACAGCGTCGTCAGGTTGGCATCAATGATGGTGCTCATGGCGCGCGAGAACCCGGCATCCATGGACATCACCAACGGCCGGCCCGCGCGAACCTCATCGCGAATACGCTCATAAATCAGCACATTTGCATCGACCGCGACTGCTAGCGTCAGGATCAACCCGGCGATACCCGGCAGGGTGAGCGTCGCCTGGGTCGCACTCATCGCGCCGATCAACAGCAGGCTATTCACCAGCAGGGCAACAATTGCGATACCCCCGAATAGCCCCCCGTAGGCCAGCAACATGAAGACCATGATCGCCACGAACCCCACCATGGTGGAGGTTTTGCCGGCGGCGATCGCGTCAGCGCCCAGTTCCGCGCCGACCGTGCGCTGTTCTTCCACGTTCAACCGCGTGGGTAGCGCACCGGCGCGCAGCAGGATCGCCAGATTGTTGGCGCTCTCGGTGGTGAAGTTGCCGCTGATCTGGCCAGAGCCGCCGAGGATCGGCTCGTTGATGTTCGGCGCCGTGATGACACGGCCGTCGAGCACGACGGCGAAGCGCTGGTTCACGTTCTC
>JANORH010000346.1:0-1516 GCA_031415215.1 Alphaproteobacteria bacterium
GTGCAGTCGATGTTGCAGGTGCTACCGCTGGGCTTCGCCAGCAGGTGAAAGCCGGGCGGCGCGTCCTTCAACGCTGTGGGCAAGCTCGGCGAGGCCGACGGTTTGGCGGTGATCTCAACGTCAGTCATGGTGTTCCCTCAACCTATTCTCCCGGCGTGGACCCTAGATCGCCCGATTCGGGTGATCTCGCACCGATCCCATTCCCCTGCCGGTCGCCCAGGTCTACAGTCCAACTCTGAGATGGCAGTACAACTGGCAACGTTGGCCCGGTCGGCTCGGCAATGGCTGCGCTCGCGCGCTCCGGAGAAGGGCACCGTCCGCACGGATCTGGTCGCGGGTATTCCCGGCGCCATCAGCAGTGTGCCCGATGGCATGGCCTCCAGTGTACTCACCGGCGTCAACCCGGTGCACGGGTTGTACGCGAGCATTTTCGGGCCGGTCGGTGGCGGGCTCACCTCCAGTACTCGCCTGATGGTGATCACCACCACTAGTGCGTCGGCGCTGGCGGCCGGGTCAGCCATTCGGGGCTTCGATGAGGCCGACCGGTCGCGCGTGCTCTTCCTGCTCACGGTGATGGCTGGCGCATTGATGGTGCTGGCCGGCCTGTGTCGGCTGGGTCGCTATACGCGCTTTGTGCCGCACTCCGTGATGATCGGCTTTCTGTCGGGTGTGGCCGCCAACATCGTGTTGGGGCAACTGTCCGACTTCTTCGGCGCCGAGGTCTCTGGCCCGTACGCGTTGGCCAAGGCCTGGGATCTAGTCACCCATCCCGGCCGCATCGATCTCGGCACGACGCTTGCCGGCGCCGCGGCGCTCGCGCTGTTGCTCGTACTCGCCCGCACGAAGGCCGGCCCATACGCCGCACTGATCGCGCTCGTGATTCCGAGTGTTGCGGTCGCGATCTGGGGTTCGGATTCCATCCAACGCGTCAGCGATGTTGGCGAGATTCCCAAGGGTTTGCCAATGCCGGCGCTGCCCCACTTTGGCGACCTCACCTTTGGAGTATTGGCGGGAGCATTTGCGGTCGCCGCGCTGGTCCTGATCCAGGGTGCCGGCGTCAGCGAGGCTGCACCGAACCCCGACAATTCACGGTCCGACGCGAACCAGGACTTCGTTGCGCAAGGCGTCGGCAACGTGATGGCCGGTCTGTTCCGCGGGCAACCCGTTGGCGGCTCGGTAGGGCAGACGGCGCTCAACGTGTCGGCAGGCTCGGTCGGCCGCTGGGGTGCCATCTTTTCTGGACTGTGGATGGCCGTGATCCTGGTTGCGTTCTCAGGCATCGTCGGCAGTGTCGTGATGTCCACCCTTGCCGCGGTGCTGATCGTGGCGGCTGCGGGCTCGCTGCGCACCGGCGCGTTGAGGGCGATCATGCGCACAGGACGCAACTCGCAGGTCGGGGTTGTCGCCACATTCGTGGCCACGCTGTTCCTGCCGGTGGCGGCTGCGGTCGGCGTGGGCATTGCCCTCGCATTGATGATGCAGATCAACCAGGAAGCCCTCGACCTGCGGCTGGTGC
>JANORH010000347.1:0-4424 GCA_031415215.1 Alphaproteobacteria bacterium
CCGGGACCAAACACCACATAGGGCTCCACCGTAGCACCGGGCGCCAGCATCGTGTCCCACGACAGATGCACCGTCTCCGGTGCCGGCATGGCCACGCCCTCGGCCAGGAGCTGCTCACGCCGCCGCCGCTGAAAGATCGCTTCGGCCTGCGACAGCTGCATCTGGGTGTCGGCCCCCATCACCGCCGACTCTGGCGCGATATTGGCCCGGACCACTGCGTCTTCGTGGGTCGCCTCGGCGATGATATCGGTGATGAAGTACTCACCCTTGGGATTGTCGTTCTTGACCCGCCCCAGCCAACGGAAAAGGTCGGCGCGGTCCGCCACATACATGCCGCCATTACACAGCTTGACGGAGCGGACCTCATCGGTCGACTGGCTGGGCTCGACGATCCGCATCACATGGCCGTCGGCCCCGCGCAAAATCCGCCCGTACAACAACGGGTCCTGCGGTTCGAATCCCATGATCGCCAGTGCCGTCCCCTTGGCCCTGAGCATGAACAGATGTTCCAGATCCTGGGCGGTCAACAGCGGGCAATCGCCGTTCACCACCAGCACGTCGCCGACGAAGTCGGCCAGCACATCGCGCGCGGCCAGTACGGCGTGGCCTGTGCCCAGCGGCGGGTCCTGCAGCACCGGCGCACTTTCGCCCAGGCGGCTGACCACCAGCGCCCGTACCTCGGGGCTGTGATTGCCGACCACCACGTGGATACGGTCGCAGCCTGCGGCCTCTACGGTGTCAATCACCCGGTCCAGCAGACTGCGCCCGCCCACCTTGTGCAACACCTTCGGGATCGGCGACTTCATCCGTGTGCCCTGGCCGGCGGCCATGATCACGGCGGCCCGTGCGGTCATTCAGCTCTCCCCCGAGCGATATGTGAGTCTGTTCGCAACGACCGACTTAGCAAGCCTTGTGGCAGGGCGCGAGAAACAGCTAGCTTGCCACCGCCGACCCCAGAGGAAATCCATGACAATTCGATCGCGCCTGCCCGCTCTCCTCTGCGCCTGCGCCTTGGGAGCCCTCACGCCCATGTCAGCTCAGGCCGCACCGGACAAGGCGCTGGAGGCGCGATTCGACGCCCTGATTGATCCAGCCCTGATGGGTTCCTGGCTGAAGACCATGTCCGCCCAGCCGATCCACGTCGGTGCGCCGCACAACAAGGCCAACGCCGACATGACCCTGGCCCAGTTCAGATCCTGGGGCTGGGATGCGAAGATGGAGGTGTTTCAGGTCCTCTACCCGACGCCCCTCGAAGTCGCTATCGAGCTGGTCAGCGGCCCCGGCGCACCGTTCACGGCCACGTTGACCGAGCCCCCGATCCCCGGCGACGAAACCTCGACCCGCATCAAGGACCAACTCCCGGCCTATGTCGCCTTCCAGGGCGACGGCGATGTCACCGCCCCGCTGGTCTATGTGAACTACGGCATGCCCGCCGACTACGACGCCCTGCAACGCCTGGGCATCTCGGTGAAGGGCAAGATCGCCATCGCCCGCTACGGGGCCGGTTGGCGCGGCCTGAAACCCAAGCTGGCCCAGGAGCACGGTGCGGTCGGCGCGATCATCTATTCTGATCCCCGCGACGACGGCTACTCCACCGACGACGTCTATCCCAAGGGTGCAGCCCGTCCGCCCGGCGGCTTCCAACGCGGCTCCGTCGCCGACATGACCACCTTCCCCGGCGACCCGACCACGCCGGGTTACGGCTCGACGAAAGACGCCAAACGGGTATCCCGCGAGGACGCCGAGACGATCCTGAAAATCCCGACCCTGCCGATTTCCTACGGTGACGCCCAGGTCCTGCTGAAGGCCCTGACCGGCCCGGTGGTGCCTGCCGCATGGCGCGGCGGCCTGCCGATCACCTATCACGTGGGCGGTGGCGACGACGCAACAGTCCACCTGAGGGTGCTCTCCGACTGGAGCCTGAAACCCGCCTGGAATGTCATCGCCACACTCAAGGGCCGCGAACGGCCCGACGAATGGGTGATGCGGGGCAATCACCGCGACGGCTGGGTGTTCGGCGCGTCCGATCCCCTTTCCGGCCACGTCGCCATGATGAACGAGGCCAAGGCCCTCGGCGCGCTGGCCAAGACCGGCTGGAAGCCCAAACGTACCATCGTCTACACCAGCTGGGACGCCGAGGAGCCGATGCTGCTGGGCTCCACCGAATGGGCCGAAACCCACGCCGCCGAACTGAAAAAGAAGGCGGTAATCTACATCAACTCCGACACCAATGGCCGCGGTTTTCTGGGCGTGAGCGGCAGCCATGCGTTCCAGCATTTCGTCAATCAGGTCTCCGCCGATGTGGCCGACCCCCAGACCGGCGTTTCGGTCCGTGACCGGTTGCGTGCGGGTCTTGAGGTCGATGGCTCAAACCCGGGTGCCAGCCCCCGCGCTGTGGCCCTCGGCAAGCTGGCTGCCGATCACGCTCGCGACCTGCCGATCGAGCCCCTGGGGTCCGGCTCCGACTACTCTGCCTTCCTGCAGCATCTGGGCCTGGCCGCGATCAACCTGGGCTTTGACGGCGAGGGTGCCAGCGGCGGTGTCTATCACTCCGCCTACGACACCTATGAGCACCACAGCCGCTTCGTCGATCCCGGCCACGCCTATGCTGGCGCCCTGGCCAAGGTGGCCGGTCGGATGGTGATGCGCCTCGCCGACGCCGAGATCCCGGTCCAGCGCTACGGTGACTTCGCCGACACCGTCGCCGGTTACCTGACCGAGGTGAAGTCCCTCGCCGACACCCGCCGCGACGAAGCCGCAGTCCGCACCCGTCTGTTGGCCGCCGGGGCCTACCGCCTCGCCGACGATCCCACGGTCTCGCGCGGCGACCCCGCGCCGCTCCCGCCCTCACCGCGCCTGGATTTCGCCGCGATGGACGCAGGCCTGGCCCGCCTCAGAGTCGCCGCTGCCAGTTTCGACATGGCCTTGGCGTCAAAGGGTGAAAATCTGACTCCCGCCCAAAAATCTCGCCTGGACGCCGCGATCCTGCCGCTGGAACAGTGCCTGCTCCGCGACCAGGGCCTGCCCTTCCGGCCTTGGTACAGGAACATGATCTACGCGCCTGGCCGCTTTACCGGCTACGGTGCCAAGACCCTGCCCGGCATCCGCGAAGCCATCGAGGAACGCCGCTTCGACGACGCCGCCGCCTACATCGCCCTCACCGCCCGGGCGATCACCGACTACGCCACCGGCCTCGACGCAGCCACGGCGGTGATCAATGGCGGGTAAGCCCCTCGCCGGTACCACCATCGCCTTCGACCTCGACGGCACCCTGGTCGATACCGCCCCCGACCTGATCGGCACCCTGAACACCTTGCTGGAACAGGAAGGCCTGGCCCCGCTGCCGCTGGCCGACGCCCGCCCGTACATCGGACGCGGCGCCCGCTGGATGATCGAGCGCGGCTTCGACGCGGCAGGCGCGCCGGTACACCCCGACCGCATGCCGGCCCTGTTCGACCGCTTCATCGCCCGCTACCTCAGCCGCATCGCCGACGAGAGCCGCCCCTTCCCCGGCTGCGAGGCTGCCCTCGACACCCTGAAAGCCCAGGGTGCCAAACTGGTCGTTTGCACCAACAAACGCACCGATCTGTCAGTCACCCTGCTGAAAGCCCTGGGCATAGCGCGCCGGTTCGAGGCGATCATCGGTGCCGACGCCGTCCCCGCCATCAAGCCCGATGCCCGACATCTCCAGGCCGCCGTGGACGCCGTCGGCGGCGACATAACCCGCACCATCATGGTCGGCGACGCCGCCACCGACGCCGGGGCCGCCCGCAATGCCGGCGCGCATCTGATCCTGGTCAGCTTCGGCTACACCGAAACCCCGGCGGCTGAGCTGAACCCCGACATCCTCATCGACCACTTCGACCAGCTGCCCGCCGCCTGCGCCCGCCTGCTAGGCGCTTGCGACCGACAAGCCGAGACGCTATAGCCCCCGCCCTGCCCTGCAGCGGATGCGTAGCTCAGCGGGAGAGCACCTCGTTCACACCGAGGGGGTCACAGGTTCAATCCCTGTCGCATCCACCATTCTCAACGGTAGCAAGCGGGCTCCGCTCACTGCCGCCAAACCCGAAGCAACCCGCAAACCGCCGCAGCCGCCTCCATCACCACACCTGTCGGCACGGCGGGACTGGACCCGACGCGACACATCTCAATGCGGCAAGATGCCGACGGCGAATTCGAGCCAGACCAGAAAGAACAGGGCGGCAATGGCTATGGCGATGAGCACCCGACGGGTGTGGCTTTGGGTGATCCGCATCGTGAGTTCAAAGGTCCCGCAGGCAATCAGCAACATGACGCCGAAGGTTGTGAAATCGGCACGGTCCCAGTCAACGTCAGAGCTGAGCTGCATCGCCACCAATGGCAGCAACAAAAGCAGAGCGGCCACCGCCCACATCGCGATCCGCCAGCCGTTGTCGCGAAAAATG
>JANORH010000348.1:0-3512 GCA_031415215.1 Alphaproteobacteria bacterium
CCGGCGACACCGCCTAACAGCCACGAACCCCCACCGGCGGCACACCCTCACCCGCGCCGCCCCTCACCCGGCCTCTCCCTCTCGCTTCGCGGGGGCGAGGAGACATCTCGTTGTCACCGCCCCTCTGGGCACACTTCCGAACGCTGACAAAACTGTAGCGAACTTGCGCGCGGAAGTCAAGACAAAACGTGAACATCTAACTCCCCGCCCCGGCCAGCAGATCCAGCGCCACCTTCAACACGGCCTCCAGTCGCCCGGCCTCGCGCTCCCCACCCGCCGCCTCGCGGGGCGTCTTCTCCTCGCCGCAGATCGCGTCGCAGGCCGCCACAAGATCGGGCTGGTGCGACAGCCGACCGCGCAGCACCGCATGCCTGCACTGCGCCATCGCCGTGCCCTCGCCGTGTGCCAGAATGCGCGACAGCGACGCCGTCCGCCCCGCGCCGCCCCCGCTGCCAGGCTGCACATCAAGGCTCGACGGGATCGACGGATCCATCCGCGCGCGGCGCCATGCCTGGCCATAAACCTCGCCCGCTGCGCGCGCCGCCGGGCTGATCCGCCCGCGACCCGTCAGCCAGTCCAGCCCGCTCTGGCGGCGATAGGGTCCACGGCCCGGGGTATCGGCCTCGATCACAGCGCCCCGCGCCCGCGACAGCGCCACCGTCTCGGCCACCCCCGCGCTCACCGCCCGCGCCAGCGCCTGCCGCGCCAGTCGCCTGAGGCCAGGCGCACTGGGCCCCCTCATCGTACGCATGCGCGGCCCACCACGGCGTCGGCCAGGCGATAGACCGCCTCTGACGCCGCCGCTTCCCCCTCGATCACCACCAGCCCCGCCGCCGTGTGCGCCATCAGCTCCCGCAGGAACCGCCCCCGCTCGCCGGGCTTGCGGCGACTGAGGGCACCGGCGACCATCGCTGCCGCCGCGTCTGGATCTCTCACAGGTTGAGTTCCGGATATCCACCGGCCGCACACACAGCTTTCACGTGTGTACGATGCCGCGCGAACCGGGGCCGCATCGCGTCCGCGCCCGTCCCCGGCCGCCGCACCTGAAAAATCGCCTCCAGCGCGATGCTACGACCGGAACTGACGTCCATCTCTGCGCAAGCTCTGGCCACGGACGCGCCGCCGTAACGGAGCACTTCGTATGTTTGTTGTTCGATGTTTGCCATATGAATTGTATAAAATATACATCCCACTTGTGACAAACAATTTCTGCATATAATCTACAGGGCATGGATGGACGCGCTGAACGCCTGCGGCAGGCTCGCATCGACCGGGGTCACGAGACCGCCGCCGCCGCCGCCGATGCCTTCGGCTGGAGCCGCAACACCTATGCCGCCAACGAGAACGGCAACGCGCCCTTCTCCTACCGCCGCGCCAAGGACTATGCCCTGGCCTTCGGGGTCCGGGCCGAGTGGCTCTATGATGCATCGGGCGAGGCCCAGGTCATGGGCGCCGAGGGGCTGGTGCCGGTGATCGGCAACGTCGGCGGCAATCCGGACGGCACCGTCCTCTTCGCCACGGGACAGGACCCGGCGGAACTGGCCCCCATCCCCCCTGGCGGCACCGCCCAGGCGCGCGCGCTGAAGGTGGCCGGCCACTCCATGCGCGGCGTCGCCGACGACGGCGCCCTGATCTATTTCGAGGACCAGCGCACCCCGCCCAGCCCCGACATGCTGGGCCATGTTGTGGTGGTCGAGACCGACACCGACGAGGTGCTGGTCAAGCGGCTGCTGCGCGGCTCAAAGCCCGGCCTCTACGATCTGGAGAGCGTGGCCGGGCCGGTGCGTCAGGACGCCCGCCTGCGCTGGGCCGCCCACATCACCGCCATCATCCCGCCGTTCCAGGCCCGCCGCATCATCCGCAACGCCGCCTGATTTCGGTAGGTAATCTACAGGCTAACCCGATGTGCAACGAGTTCCGCTTCGAGACATCGCTCCAGGATATCATGGGCGCGTTCAGCCAGCTGCAGATCCCGCTCGACTGGGCGGGCGGCGCGCCCAACGTCGAACCCCGCGCCTCGATCCGCCCCACCGACCCGGCCTATCTGATCGCTGGCCGCGACGACGGCGGCGCCCGGTTGTCTCAACTGCGCTGGGGGTTTCCGGGACCAAAGGGGCCGATCATCAACTTCCGCTCGGAAGGGCGTCGCTTCCCGCGGGGTCGCTGCATCGTACCGATCGACGGCTTCTTCGAATTCACAGGCGACAAGGCCCCCAAGTCGAAGTGGCTTTTCACCCCGGCGGCAGGTGGGTTCCTCGGCGTCGCCGGTCTGATCCGCGACGACCGCTTCACCCTTTTGACCGGCGATCCGGGGCCGGACATCGCGAGTTATCATGCCCGCCAGATCGTCATCCTGCCGCCGTCGCTGTGGGCCGCCTGGCTGGATCCCACCGGGCCAGAGCCCGCCCTGCCCCCGCTACCGGCCGGCAGCCTGACGGTGAAGCAGATTCGCTAGGGCAGGTCCTCGGCCAGGATCGACATATTGAAGACGTATGAGCCATCGCCGTCCTCGTCCTCGAACACCAGGCCGATGAAATCCTCACCGACATAGACTTCCGCCGAATCCTTCTGACGTGGCCGGGGGACCAAGGTGATCCGCGCGTTGGCGAACGTCCCGCGCAGATGGCCTTCGATCTTGCGGATAGCTTTTTCGTCCACGCCGGGGCTCCTGGAAGGGTCACTGAGTTCGGGCAGTACCTAGCGGGTCACGCGCGCCGGGGAAACCTCAGATCACATAGTCCTCGTAGACTTCCTCGGCCAGCGTATGGTCCATGCTCCGGGCGGGCTGGTCTTCGGTGGGGCAGTTGATCAATCGCGCCGGCACGCCTGCTGCCGTGCAACCCGCCGGCACCGGCCTCAGCACCACCGAACCCGCTGCCACCTTGGCATTGTCGCCGATGGTGATATTGCCCAGCACCTTGGCACCGGCGCTCAGCAGCACGCCGTTTCCAACCTTGGGGTGGCGGTCGCCCTGCTCCTTGCCCGTGCCGCCCAAGGTCACGCCCTGCAGCATCGAGACATCGTCGCCGATCACCGCCGTCTCGCCGATGACGATGCCGGTGCCGTGGTCGATGAACACGCCCTTGCCGATCCGGGTCGCCGGATGGATGTCCACCTGGAACAGCTCACTCGACCGGCTCTGCAGATAGAACGCCAGGGTCTGGCGTCCCTCGTTCCACAGCCAGTGCGCTACCCGGTGGGTCTGCAGCGCCAGAAAGCCCTTGAAGAACAGGAACGGCTGCACATAGCCCTTGCAGGCCGGATCGCGCTCGAACACCGCCTTCAGGTCATACTCGGCCTTTTCCACCATCGAGGGGTCGCCATAGTAGGCCTCCTCGCAGATGTCGCGCAGGCTCATGGCCCTGAGCTCCTGGTCGCCCAGCTTCCTGGCCAACTGATAGCTCAGCGCGTCACCCAGGCTCTTGTGGTTCAGGATCACCGCCGCCAGCAGGCTGGCCAGCGCCGATTCCGCCCTGGCCGACGCCGCCGCCTCGTTGCGCAACGCGGCCCAG